>JASHVA010000180.1 GCA_030039715.1 Thermoplasmata archaeon
CTCTGGCATCTGAGGATGTGGGCGCTCGTCCTCACGATCCTCTTCCTCATCGTCGAGATCGTGCTCTACGGGCTCGCCGGCGCGTTCGTCACGTTCGGATTCGTCCTCGCCGTGATCCTTCTGATCTATCTCCTCGCGGTCAGCCGCCACTTCACCTAGCGCCGCCGCACCCCCCCGCGTTCGAGGGTCGGTCGCTCACTTCAGGATCGGGACGCCCAGCCGCTCGAGCGCGCGGCGCCGAAGGTCCGAGAGCGCGTTCATGTAGTTCGCGTAGGCGTCGTACGGGCTGTCGTAGCTCGAGAAGTACTCGTGGACGCCCTGGTCGGCGCCGTGACCGCTCACGTACATGTAGTAGAAGTGGTCGGAGGTGAGGAGCTTCCTCCAGTCGGCGAGGATCGCCGCGTCCCGGGTCTGGCGGACCACAACGCCGACCTTCTTCACCGCCTCGAAGGCGGAGCGCTGGAGGTCGTTCCCGAGCCAGGCGCCGAGGTCGCGGTTCTGGTCGGCCCAGCTCATCGTGTACGGGACCGAGAGGGAGTCGCGGGGCGGTCCGACGATCGCCTCCTCCACGGTCGCCCACTCGAGACCGTGTTCGTTCCGCACCGCGGCGGGGAGCGCGGACAGGAAGTTCAGAATCCCGGTCTGGGCCGAGTGGTGCTCCCCGAACGTCTCGAAGTCCATGAACAGCCCGACGATCTCTCCCGGCGTCGCGGCCAGCCACCGGGCGTACTTCTCCGCGGTCAGCGGGAACTCGCTCCACTCGCGCGAGGAGAACCGGAACCCGACGTCGTCGCTGAGCGGATAGTGGCGGAGCAGCAGCATGAGGGTCGGCGCCGGGGCCGCGCAGTACCGGTACGTCGGCGGGTGGCCGCGGAGCATCCCCTCCCAGCCTTCGGCGAGCATCCCGTGGAACCGCTCCGCCTCGGCGAACCGCGCGAGGTCGTCGGAGTAGGCGAGCTCGGTCATCCGGAGGACCTTCGGGTCGGCGCCGAACTCGCCGCGCAAGAGCGCCCGGTGCATCGCCACCTCCTCGGCGAGCTCGGGCGGCGGGACGAGGAACGCCAGGGAGTGGTAGTACGTCTCGGCGACGAGCGAGGTCCGGCCGGTCCGGACGAGCGCGCGGACCTTCTCGATGACGTCCGGCGCCGCCGCCCGGGCCTGCTCGACGAACGTCCCCGTGATCGAGAGGCTCAGGCGGAACTCCGGATGGTCCTCGAGCGCCCGGAGGAGCCGGTCGAGCGCCGGCCGGTAGCACCGGTCGGCGATCCCCCGAAAGATCCCGAGGTTCCGCTCCACGTCGAAGTACGACCGGCCCGAACCGAGGTCGAGGAACCGGAACCGGGCGAGCCGCCACGGCTGGTGCATGTGGAGATAGAGGACGATCTTCACGGCGCCCGACCCTTCGCGGCCATCGCCTCGAGGTAGACGCCGACCGTCTCGCGGGCCCGCTCCGGCCACCCTTCGCGCAGGGCCTCCCAACGGCCCTGCTCGCCCATCGCCGCCCGGAGGGTCGGGTACTCCAGCAGCTCGGCGATCCGGCTCGCGAACTCTTCCGCGTCCCAGAAGTCGACTTGGAAGGCGCCGGTGCTGATCTCCGCGACGCCGCTCGTCTTCGAGACGATCGTCGGCACCCCCGCCGCCATCGCCTCGAGCGCGGCGATGCCGAACGGTTCGACGACCGACGGGAGGACGAAGACGGAGCTCCCCGCGAGCAGGATCTCCCGCTCCTCGTCCGTGACCTTTCCGAGGAACATCACGTGGTCGCCGATGTCGAGCGCGGCGGCGAGGTGGACGAGCCGAGAGTACTCCGGCCCCTCCCCGGCGATCACGAACAGGACGTCCGGGAACGTGGGGACGAGCCGCGCCGCCGCCCGCAGGAACGTGTCGACGCCCTTCATCGCCGCGAGGCGCCCGACGTACAGCACGACGCGCTTCGTGGGATCGATGTGCTCGAGCCGCTGGGACGGCCGCACCGCGTTGTAGATCACGCGGACCTTCTCGGGGTCGGCGTGGTACCGGTCGATCAGTTGCTGGCGGAGGTGGCGGCTCACGGCGATGACCCGCGTCGCAGCGTCGATCCCGACCTGCTCGCGACCGAGGATATGGTCCCACGGGTGGCCGAGCGAGCGGTCGTACTCCGTCGAGTGGACGGTCATCACCATCGGGACGCCGAGACGCTCCGCGAGGGCCTTTCCCCCGACGGTCCCGAACCAGTCGTGTACGTGGACGACGTCGACCGGTCCCAGGTCGGTGAGCTGCGCGATCCAGGCGTTGTAGCCGTCCGTGGCGTCCACGAACGGGCTTTCGGGCGTCCCTCCGGTCCAGTACGCGGGCGGGTACTCCGGTGGCTTCGTCCCCCGGCGCTCGCCGGGGAACCGGAACACGACCCCGGCCACCGGCGTGAACGGACCGGTGAACGGCGTGAGGAAGACGATGTGGTGCCCGAGCTTCGTCAGCTCCCGCGCCATCTCGAACGAGTGGACGCCGAGGCCCCCCGTGTGGTTCGGCGGCCATTCCCAACCGACCATGACGATCTGGAGGGGGCGCGGAGCCGGCACCGTCCGGACCGTGCCTCCGTTGTGGTAGAGCGAGCGAGCCTCGACCGGCCCTCCCGGGAACTCGTCCAGCGGCTCGGCGACGGCCACCCGCGGCTTCTCCCGGCGCACCCGGGGCTTTCCGCGGCCCTTGCCGGCCCGAGCCCGCCGCTTCGCCGCGGGCGAGGCTGCCCGGCGGCGGCCTTTCGCATCCTTCGTACCGGACATTCGGCGACGTCTCCGCGGCGCGGGCGCTTTCGTGTCGGCGGGAAAGCCACCGACCACTTGAAGGAGGCGGGACGCCCGGCCCTCGCCGGCGCGCCTAGAATCCGGACAGGAGCTCTTCGAGCGCCGCTCGGGCGTCGCTGGCTCGCGTGACCGCGCTCGCGACGAGCACGCCTTCGCTGCCCAACTCGAGGGCCTTCGACACGTCGACCCGGTCGTGCACGCCGGCACCGCAGAGCACGAGCGTCTTGGGGGCGACTCGGCGCACGGCCTCCACCGACCTCCGAACGACCTCGGGCCGGGCCGTCGCGACGGAGCGGTCCCCGCCGATCAGCTCCGGCGGTTCCACGGCGAGGAACTCCGGCTGGGTCGCCGCGAGCCGGCGCGCGTTCCGCACGTCGCGGGCGCAAACCACCGAGGTAAGACCGGCGCCGTGGAGCCGTTCCACGAGCGTCGCGACCGTCGCGGCCGGGAGCGGATGCTCCGAGTGGTTGACGAGGCTCCCCCACGCGCCCGACCGCTCGATGCTCTCGGGCGGGACGAACCCGGTGTGCGCCCCCGGTTCGACCGGGTCGACATGCTGCGCCAGGACCGGGATCGAGACGATCGAGGCGACGCGCGCGAGGTCCGGGGTCGCGGGCGCGATCGCGGTGGCGACGCCGGCCGCCTTCGCCGCCTCCTCGAGCAGTCGCGCGAGCCGCTCGGCCCCCGGACCGAGCGCTCCCGGGTAGACCTTGAGGTTCAGGAGGAAGAGCGGCCGCCCGAGCGACGGTCGGTCAGTGGGCGGTGGCGGCACGAGTCCGTTTGGGCCGGGAGCAGATCGCGTACTCGTCGCCGTCGAAGAAGACCTCGCGGTCCGGGTGCTTCCGCTGGAGCTCCGCGATCCGGGTGAGGACGTCCTCGAGCGTCGTGGATTCGTCATTCGGGTCGATCCGCAGGTGCACCGTTTTCTCGGGCCGCCCGGGCGACTGACCCGTACCGACCATGAAGCACCGAGGTAGAGGGGTAGCGGTGCCGCCTCTAAAAGCGTTCGAGACGGATAACCGGCGCCTCGGAACGACGCGCCGGAGGCGCCGCACGCGAGGTGTCGTGCGCTCCGGCCGCCGGCCGAGTCCGCGTCGCCGGCACCGTGCGAATCCGCACCATGTCACATCGTAACGCGTATATCCCCAGCCCTCCTCGCCGCGCCACAGGTGCTTCCCCAACATGGCAGAAGCTCACAGCGAACCGGTGGCGAAGGACGACGAATCCCGGCTTTCCGAGGCCGAGATCGCGGTGCACTGGAAGGAAGAGGCCGTCTATCGACCGACGTCGAAGTTCATCGGTCAGGCGAATCTCTCCGACCCGTCCATTCGCGAGCGATTCTCCGAGAAGAATTTTCCCGAGTGCTTCCGCGAGTACGCCGAGTTGCTCGTCTGGGACAAGTACTGGACGACGACCCTCGACTCGTCGAAGGCGCCGTTCTGGAAATGGTTCGTCGGGGGACGCCTCAACGTCAGCTACAACTGCGTCGACCGCCACCTCGAGAAGCATCGGAACAAGGCCGCGATCATCTGGGTCTCGGAGGACGAGAACGAGCCGGACCAGGTGCTGACGTTCCAGGAGCTCTACGTTCGCGTCAACGAGACGGCGGCGTACCTCCGGGAGTTCTGCGGCCTCAAGACCGGGGACCGGGTCACCATCCATATGCCGATGCTCCCCGAGCTCGCGATCACGATGCTCGCGTGCGCTCGAATCGGCGTGATCCACTCGGTCGTCTTCGGCGGGTTCAGCGGCGAGGCGTGCGGCGCGCGCATCTCCGACTCCCAGAGCCGCGTCCTCGTGACGATGGACGGCTACTACCGGAGCGGCAAGCTCCTCGACCACAAGGTCAACGCCGACATCGCGGTCAAGAAGGCCGAGGCGGACGGCGTCAAGGTCGAGAAGGTCCTCATCTGGAAGCGGTTCCGCGACAAGTCGGCGACGCAGACCCCGCTCGTCGAGGGGCGGGACTTCGTCGTGAACGACACGATCAAGCCGTTCCGCGGGAAGAAGGTCGAGCCGGTCTCGATGCCGGCCGAGGCGCCGCTCTTCCTGATGTACACGAGCGGCTCGACCGGGAAGCCGAAGGGCTGCCAGCACTCGACGGGGGGCTACCTCTCGTACGTCGCGGGCACCTCGAAGTTCGTCCAGGACATCCATCCGACCGACGTCTACTGGTGCATGGCCGACATCGGGTGGATCACCGGCCACTCGTACATCGTCTACGGGCCGCTCGCGCTCGCCGCGACGACCGTGATGTACGAAGGGGTCCCGACGCACCCGGACCCCGGCCGCCCCTGGCGGATCGCCGAGCGGCTCGGCGTGAACATCTTCCACACGTCGCCGACCGCGATCCGGTCGCTCCGGAAGCTCGGGCCGGACGAGCCGAAAAAGTACCAGAATTACTTCAAGTGCATGACGACGGTCGGCGAGCCGATCGAGCCCGAAGCCTGGAAGTGGTACTTCGAGGTGGTCGGGAAGGGCCAGGCCGCGATCACCGACACCTGGTGGCAGACCGAGACCGGCGGGTTCCTCTGCACGACGATCCCCGGGCTCGACGCGATGAAGCCGGGGAGCGCGGGCCCGCCGATGCTCGGCATCTACCCGATCATCTACGACGAGAAGGGCCAGGAGATCCCGCCCGGTGCCGGCCGCGCCGGGAACATCTGCATCAAGAACCCGTGGCCCGGGATCTTCGAGACGATCTGGGGCGACCCGGACCGGTTCGTGAAGAACTACTACGCGAAGTACAACAAGAAGGCGGGCTCCACCGACTGGCGCGACTGGCCGTACTTCGCGGGGGACGGGGCGGTCTGGGCCGCCGACGGATACCTCCGCATCCTCGGGCGCGTCGACGACGTCATCAACGTCGCCGGGCACCGCCTCGGGACGAAGGAGATCGAGTCGGCGTGCCTCACGGTCCCCGAGATCGCGGAGGCCGCGGTCGTTCCGGTGGTCGACGCGGAGCGGGGGCGCGTCCCCGAGGTGTACGTCGCGCTCAAGCCTGGTATGAAGCCGGACGGGGTCCCCGAGAAGGTGTCGAAGGCGATCGAGACCGTGATCGGGAAGATCGCGCGTCCGCGCGTGGTGCGCATCGTTCCCGACATGCCGAAGACGCGGTCGGGGAAGATCATGCGGCGCGTGCTCGCCTCGATCTCGAACCGGATGGACTACGGCGACATCACG
>JASHVA010000181.1 GCA_030039715.1 Thermoplasmata archaeon
GGGCGGACGAAGCTGTCCGCTCTCGGCCGTGGCCTGCCATCGGGCGAAGCACGACGGACGGGGATATATAGGAATTCAATTTAGAATGTATATTCCACAATAGTAAGACATATGGTACGGCGTCGCAGCCTACTTTGGAGTACTTCGAGGGGAGTTCTTAGTACGGCTCGCCTCTCGTTGCTGCACGACGCGGTGGCTGGTCCGTTTCGGATATGACGGGTCCGGCTTCTACGGGTGGGCACGTCAACCCGGCCGGCCGACCATCGAGGATGAGATCCTCCGAGGACTCGGTCGACTCGGCATCGCACCGTCGGAGGGACAGGACTCCCTGGCCGTCGCGAGCCGGACGGATCGCGGGGTGAGCGCCTGCGGGAACGCGCTCGTGCTCGAAAGCACGCTCCCGGCCCCCGCGTTGCTCGAGCGGCTGAACACGCTTCACCCGCAGATTTACTTCACCGCCGCGGCCGCGGTTGACGAGGGGTTTCGCGTTCGGGCCGCGAGCTACCGGGTGTACCGGTACTACGATCCAATTTTGAACCCCAATTTACCGGTGCGCCGCGCGGCGGCCCGGCTGTTCCGCGGACGGATCGATGTACGGTCGTTCGGAAGGAGTGTGCCCGGGGGGGAACCTCAGTGGCGAACCTTCGAGTCCGTAACCGTGCGCTCCGATCGGGGTGGCTCGACCCTTGAGTTGCGCGCCCCGTCGTTCGTCTGGGGCATGGTGCGTAAGATCGTGGCGGCAATCCGACAGGTCGAGGCGGGGCAGCTGGATTGTGGCCGGCTGCGGGACGCCCTGGCTGGCCGAACGCGGCTCATGTTGCCCCTGGCCGAGCCCGAACCATTGATTCTGTGGGATGTCGCGTACGACCTGGACTGGTCCGTCCGGTGGCGGGGTCCCAGCAAGGCGCAACTGCGCTACCGAACCACTGAGGCAGGAGTTCGGCGGGCGCGCGACCGAGTGTTGGCCGCTCTCGAGGCAGAATAGAAGACTGTCCACAGTGCCGAGAGGTCCCTTGGGCTTATCGGGCGGAGACCTATCTCCCCCTAGCTTCCATGCGCGATCGTGCGCGCGCCCGGATCCGCTGGTTCGCCGTCGTGCTCGTCGGCGTGCTGACCATCGAGCTGAGTGTAGGGACGGTGCTCGCGACCGCGAGCGGGACGTCCTCGTCGCTCGGGTTGATCGCGGGCCCGCTTCTACCTCAGGGCCTCTATCTCGCCCCGGTGCACGACCCGTCGAACGGCAATCTGTACATCGCCGGTGACGACTACACCACCAACGGCGTGGTGGTAGGAAACGCGAACGGTACCGAGACGGTCATCTCAGGCGTGACCAACCAGGTCCTGCAGACGGTTGGGGTGGGTCTCGACTACGACCCCACATCCACTACGATCGATCCCCTTACGGGAGACGTCTACGTCCTCTGTGTCTCGTCTCTCGGCGGGGACGCGAACGGCTACCTGTCCGTTCTCTCGGGTGCGACCGGCGCCGAGGCCTATACGGTCCCCCTCAACGTCACCCCGCAGTTCGATGCCCTCGACCTTGCGAACGGGGACCTGTACGTGTCGGGCGTGAACGGAATCGGCTGGATCAAGGTGATCTCTCCCGGCACCGACACGCCGATCGCGGTCTACAACTACAGCTTCGACCCCCGCGAGCTGATCTGGCTCGCGTCGACGGACCCGCTCTACGCGCTCGGCAACGGGACCACGATCGCCTCGATCGTTCCGGGCAACGGGACGGTGGAAGAGAGCACCGGTTTAGCGGCGACGGCCGACGCTACACTGTACGATCCGGTGAGCGGGTACATCTATGTCGGCGTCGGCTCGTACACGGGCACGTACGACCAGGTGGCGGTGTTCTCGCCAGCTACCGGAAGCATCGTGACTACGATCTCCGTGCCGGGCCAGTCACTCTTCCTCGGCCCGCAGGGGGACGTTATCGCCTTCCAGCCGGGCGCGCCGGCCAACGTCTCGGTGATCTCGCCGCTCTCCGACGAGGTCGTGTCCGAGTTCACGCTCCCCGAGACGCTCGTTTCGCTCGCGTACGACCCGGGCAACGGCCTCCTCGTCGGCGATGCGTGGGACACGGAGCCGGTGACGTTCTGGTCGGCGACGACCGGGGCGTTGGTCGACTCGGTGGCGTTGCCGCCGGGCGACTCGCTGCGGTCGGCGCCGGTCTACGACTTCGGCAACGGGGAGATCTATCTCATCGCGACCACGAGCTCGACGATCTTCGATTCGCAGGTTGTGGTGGTCGGTTCGGTTTCGGTCGCCGCGCCGTCCGGGGCGGCGTGGGTGCCGATTCTCGGGGGAGGAGCGGTCGGATTCGCTGCGGGCGCGGCAGTCGTGGTGCTGCTACGTCGCGTCCGCAGGACCCGGGACTCGACCCCTCCCTGAACGCGGCCCCTTGCAGCGCGCCGGAACCGACCGCCGATCGGCCCCGGCCTGCGCTCTCCCGCGAGCGATCAAAGGGTGCAACCGGCCTTGCGGCTACTCTCGGGGGAGGAGGGTGCGCTCCAGCTGAGCCATCGCGCCCGAAGTGATTCCGAGGATCCGCTTGCCGTCGACGCGTTCGTGCTCCTTCCCGTCCCGGAACACCACGATGGACGGCGTGATCCGGATTCGGAAAGTGTCCCACAACGGACTGTTCATTTCGGTGATGTCCGCGACGGCGA
>JASHVA010000182.1 GCA_030039715.1 Thermoplasmata archaeon
CCGCCCACCTGCACGACGAAGGCGAAGAAGACCATCTGGGTCAGCGGGATGATGAAGATCGTTCCGAGGACGAAGTCGATCCGCATGAACCCGAGCGTCGTCCGCGGGGCGATCACGGCGTTCGACCAGAACGTCCGCCAGAACGAGACGCGGTTCGGTTCGACCCGAGCGGAGGCGAGCATGCGACCGTCCGACCCCCCTCAGTAGTCGCTCAGGTCGCCCTTCGAGAGCACGTGGAGCTCGACCCGCTTGAACACCGTGCCCGCGATGGCGACGTAGATCGCGGTCGTGAGGATCGCTCCCGCGATATCGGGCCAGAATCCCCACCCGAAGCCGACGTATCCCGGAATGGCGAGGTACCGGAGCGCGTCGAGCGCCCACGTCGGTGGGAAGACGAGGGCGATCGGGTTCGTCCAGAACGGAAGGAGCACGACCGGGAACATGCAGCCCGTACCGATGTAGAACGCGAACTCGCCGACGTTCTGGATGAAGCCGGAGTACCGGGTGTAAACCCACGCAGCGGAGAAGAGGATCCCGACGCTCGCGAGCGTCAGCATCACGAAGACGAAGAGGACGACGAACCCGATCGGATCCGGGACGGTGGGCGGCGAACCCGCGGCGGCGAGGACGACGAGATAGACGATCGCGCCGCCGATCAGCCCCGAGACGACGTTCCAGAGCACTCGGCCGAGCACGACATAGACGTAGGGCGTCGGAGATTGGACCGTCGGTTCCAGCGTACCGAACTCCCGGTCCTGGCCGATCGCCCAGCCGCTGCCGTAGAGCGTCTGACCCCACATCGACATCATCCCCGCGCCGAGGATCGCGTAGGTCAGGAAGTACGGGCCCGAGCCGCGGAAGAGCTCGAACGCGACGAGCCCGAAGACGACCGGGGCGATCATCGACGGGATCAGCCACTGCGGGTCCGCCATGAACATGAGGAAGGATAGCCGGAGCGAGGCACTCGTGGCACGGGTTCGAGAGATGCGGGGGAGCTCGACGGTCGACATCTAGCGCGCTTCCTCCTCGACAAGGTCGAGGTATACGTCTTCGAGCGAAGTCCGCCGCTCACGCACGGAGAGCTCGGAATGACCGGGGAGGGCGGCTTCCACGTCGCTCGCGGTGGTCTCCGGGCTGCGGAGCCTCAGGGTGAGACGTGTGCGGGGCCCGTACTCCTCGCTCACCACCTTCGATACCCCCGGAAGGCGGTGCAGCAGCTCGACCTCCCGATCCTCGAAGCCGTACGCCTCCGCCTCCAGGGTTCGGTCTCCGCCGACCAGTTGACGGAGACCGGCGACCGTGTCGTGGGCCACGATGCGACCCTTGGAGAGGACCGCGATCTCCGGGCAAAGCTCCTCCGCCTCGAACATGTAGTGCGTGGTGAGAAGGATGGTGACGCCGTCGGAGACGAGCGAGCGCACGAGCTTCCTCGTCTCGCGGGCGCTCTTCGGGTCGAGCCCGATCGTCGGCTCGTCCAGGAAGAGCACCTGGGGCCGATGGAGTATCCCCCGCGCGATGTGCAGCTTCTGTTTCATCCCGCGCGAGAACTCCTCGACGCGCCGATCCGCGGCGGAGACGAGGTCGACGCGCTCGAGTACCGCCGTGATGCGTTCCTCCCGCTCCGCGCCGGGGAGACCGTAGAGGTCCGCAAAGTAGCGCAGGTTGTCGCGGGCGCTGACCCGGTTGTAGAGTCCCCGCTCGCCCCCCAGGACGAGGCCGATGCGGGGCCGGAGCCAGTCGGAGTCCTCGACCACGTCATGGCCCAGGACTCGTGCCGTGCCCGAGGTCGGAAGGAGGAGCGTCGAGAGGATCTTCACGAGCGTGGTCTTGCCCGCGCCGTTCGGCCCGAGGAGCCCGTAGATCGAGCCGGACCGTACGGTCAGGTCGACGCCTCGAAGCGCCTCGGTGCGGGTGTGCTCGCGGAAGAGGAACCCCTTGCGGCTCTCGAAGACCCGCGTGATCCCTCGAACCTCGATCGCCGGTACGTCGGTCATCTCGTATGGGGCGCGCGCCACGTGGAAGGCAGTATTTGGCTCCTTAGTCCTAGCGCACGGCGAGAGGTCACGGAACGCTCGCCCCGAGGCGCGCTCCGCCTCCCGTGGATCCGGAAGCCGTCGAACGTCCGTACTGTTATATCGACCGGGTCAGTCTGCACGGTGATGGCGTCGGCCGAGTCGGTCGCGCAGGGCAATTCGTCGGCCGGACCCGAGAGCTCCGGCGACCTCACCCCGGAGCAGATCCTCGCCGGTTATCGCCTGATGGTGCGGGCCCGCGCCACCGACGAGCGGTGCCTCTCCCTTCAGCGCCAGGGACGAATCGGGTTCTATGCGCCGCTCATGGGGCAGGAGGCCGCGCAGGTCGGCTGCGCGCTGGCCGTCCGTCCGGAGGACTGGATGTTCCCGGCGTACCGGGAGCTGGCGGTCGCTCTCACTCGGGGCGCGAGCCTCCGGTCGATCCTCGACCAGTTGCTCGGGAATTCCGCCGACCTCACGAAGGGACGCCAGATGCCGAACCACTTCGGTTTCGCGGATCAGCACTTCGTCACCGCATCGAGCCCGATCGGGACGCAGATCACCCAGGCGGTCGGAACCGCGATGGCCGCCCAGCGACGCAAGGACCCGATCGTGACCGTGGCGTTCTTCGGGGACGGCGCGACCAGCTCGAACGACTTTCACGCGGGGCTGAACTTCGCCGGTGTGTTCCGCACTCCGACCATCTTCTTCTGCCAGAACAACCAGTGGGCGATCTCGCTCCCGCGAGAGAAGCAGACGCGCAGCAAGACGCTCGCCGAGAAGGCGGAGGCGTACGGTTTCTCGGGGGTCGTCGTCGACGGAACCGATCTCTCGGTCGTGTACCGGGCGGTGCGCGATGCCCGGGCGCGGGCGGTCGCCGGCGATGGACCGACGCTCATCGAGGCTCAGGTGTACCGGCTCGGTCCGCATTCTACGTCGGACGACCCGAAGCGGTACCGCACCGATGCCGAGGTCGCGCAGTGGAAGGAGCGGGACCCGCTCGTCCGCCTTCGGGGCGAACTGATCACGGCAAAGCTGCTCGACGAAGCGACCGACCAGAAGATCTGGGACGAGGCGCGGGCGGAGGTTGTCGCCGTGTTCGCCGAGGCAGAAAAGGTGCCCCCGATGGCGCCCGACTCGATTTTCGACGACGTGTTCGCAAGGCCGACGCCCCGGCTCGAAGAGGAGCGCCACGAAGCCGCCGGTCACTCGCAGAGTCTTGGAGGTCCGCATGGGTGAGCTCACGCTGGTCCAGGCCGTCAATCGGGGCCTCGCCGAAGCGATGCGCGCCGACCCCGACGTGGTCCTTCTGGGGGAGGACATCGGCGTCAACGGGGGCGTGTTCCGGGCGACCGAGGGTCTGTACAAGGAGTTCGGCGAGAGCCGCGTCGTCGACACTCCACTCTCCGAGACCGGCATCGTCGGGGCGGCGATCGGGATGGCGCTTTACGGCCTCAAACCGGTCGCGGAGATCCAGTTCATGGACTTCATCTATCCCGCCTTCGACCAGATCGTCTCGGAGCTCGCGAAGTTCCGTTACCGGTCGGGCGGACAGTTCCCGTGCCACGTCGTGATCCGAACGCCCTACGGCGGCGGCATCAAGGGGGGCCTCTACCACTCGCAGAGCACGGAAGCGTACTTCTGCCACACGGCCGGCCTCAAGGTCGTCGTTCCCTCGACGCCGTCGGACGCGAAGGGCCTGCTGCTCACCGCGATCCACGACGAGGACCCGGTGATCTTCCTGGAACCGAAGCGGATCTACCGCGCCGTGACGGGCGAGGTGCCGGACGGTGACCACCGCGTTCCGTTCGGCCAGGCCCGGCTCGTCCGCGAGGGCTCGGACGTGTCCCTGTTCGCGTACGGCGCGATGGTGCCGCCGACGGTCGAGGCCGCCGAGACGCTCGCCGCGGAAGGGATCCACGCGGAGGTGATCGATCCGCGCACGCTCGTTCCGCTCGACGAGTCGGCGATCGTCGCTTCGGTAGAGAAGACCGGCCGCGCGGTGATCGTGCACGAGGCGGCTCGATTCTGCGGCCTGGGGGGCGAGATCGCCGCGTTGCTGGCCGAGAAGGCCTTCTACTCGCTAAAAGCGCCGATCGCCCGCGTCACCGGATACGACACGCCGTTCCCGTACGCTCTGGAGCACGTCTACCTACCGAACGCCGAGAAGATCGCGGCGGCCGCGCGGAATGCGGTCCGCGCGTCGTAGGACGGCACGATGCCCTTCGAGTTCCGCCTTCCCGACATCGGCGAGGGGGTCGCCGAGGGCGAGGTCGTCCAGTGGTTCGTACGGGAAGGCGACGCGGTCCGGGAGGACGCCCCGCTCGTCAGCGTGCTCACGGACAAGGCGAACGTCGAGATCCCTTCGCCGAAGAATGGTCGAGTGCTGAAGATCCACGCGGCGGTCGGGGAGAAGGTCAAGGTCGGGGGCCTCCTGGTGACACTCGACGTCGAGGGTTCGAGCGCCTCCGGCCCGGGTCCCACCCCGAGCCCGTCCGCGGCAGCGGTCGCGCCCCCGGCCTCCGTGCCGGCCAGCGCCGCTTCCTTGGCACCGACTTCGTCGACCTCTGTCGCCGCGTCACCGTACGTGCGACGCCTGGCCAACGAGCGAGGCATCGACCTCTCGAGGGTGCGCGGATCCGGCCCCGGCGGTCGGATCACCGAGGCCGACCTGGCACCTCCCGCCGCGGCGAGCCCTCCCGCCGCGCCGGAACCGCCCGCCCCGGCTCACGAGCCAACTCCTGCGCCGGCTGCGGTCCCGTCTCCCGCCCCGGCTCCCGTTCGGGCGGCGGCGCGGAGCGACGACGAGATCGCCGAGCGAGTACCGATCCGCGGCGTTCGCCGAGTGATCGCGGAGCACATGGTCGAGGCGACCCACCGGCCGGCCCCCTTCACCTATGTTGAGGAAGTCGACGCCACCGACCTCGTTGGGCTCAGAGACCGCATGGCGAAGCACGTGGAGAAGCAGGGGACGCGTCTCAGCTACCTTCCGTTCATCGTCAAGGGCGTTGTTGCCGGGCTCCGCGCGCACCCCCGGCTCAACGCTACGATGGACGACGCACAGAACGAGCTCCTCGTCCGCTCGGCCTACCACATCGGGATCGCCACGGCCGCGCCGGAGGGGTTGATCGTGCCAGTCCTCCGTCACGCCGACCGCAAGAGCGTGATCGAGATCTCGCGAGAGATCCAGGACCTGGCCGAGCGAGGACGGGCGGGCAAGCTCTCCCGGAACGAGCTCACCGGCAGCACATTCACGATCACCAGCCTCGGCGCCCTCGGCGGGGTGCTCGCGACGCCGATCCTGAACTACCCCGAGGTCGCGATCCTGGGGGTCCACCGGATCGTCCGCCGACCGGTCTATCGTTCCGACGGCACTGTCGGCCCCGCCGACTTGATGAACCTCTCTGTCACCCTCGACCACCGGGTCCTTGACGGGATCGAGGGCGCGCAGTTCCTGGCGACCGTGAAGTCGTACCTGGAAGACCCCCACCTTCTCTTCGCCGAAATGCGATGAGTCCGAAACTGTCGGTCGTCCCGCTGCCCTACTCGGCCGACGACGTCACGTCGCTGCTCGGTGCCGACTGGCCGGAGCGGCTACGGGCCGCCTATCGCTGGATGCGGCTCGGCCGCGCCCTCGACGCGCGGATGCAGGCGCTCCAACGCCAGGGTCGGGTCGGATTCTACGGCGCGGCGACCGGTCAGGAGGCGGTCAACGTCGCCACCGGCCTCGCCACGCGATCGGAGGACTGGATCTTCCCGGGGCTGCGAGAGCAGCTCGTGGCGCTCGTGCGGGGACATCCCCTCGTCGCCTACGCCCACCACCTTTTTGCCGACGACCGCGACCCCGGCCGGGGTCGGAACATGCCGTGCCACCCGACGGCCCGGGAGGTCCAGTACGTCTCGATGTCCTCCGTTATCGGCACGCAGATCTCGCAGGCGGTCGGGCTCGCCTACGGCCTGCGGCAGCGCCAGGCTCCCGGAGTCTCGCTCGCGTTCTTCGGGGACGGCGCGACCAGCTCGAACGACTTTCACGCGGGGCTCAACTTTGCCGCCGTGTGGCATCTCCCCGTCCTCTTCTGCTGCGCGAACAACCAGTGGGCGATCTCGGTCCCGACCTCGCGGCAGACGGGCGCCCGCACCTTCGCGACCAAGGCGGCGGAGTACGGCATGCCGGGCTGGTCGGTCGACGGCACCGACGTGGTGGCCGTATGGGCCGCCCTTCGGGGCTCGCTCGCGCGCGCCGCCGAGGGAAGGGGCCCCGAGATGCTCGAGTTCATCACGTACCGGATGACCCCGCATTCGAGTTCCGACGACCCCAGTCGGTACCAGCCCCCCGACTGGGCCGCTCGCGCCGCGTCGCACGACCCGGTCGCCCGCCTCGAGAGCTGGCTTTCCGTGAACGGGGTGCTCGACGGGGCGGCCGTCGAGGCGATCGGCCGGGAGAGCGAGGCCGAGGTCCGGGCCGCGGTCGAAGCCGCCGAAGGAACGGTGGCCCCCGCGCCCGCCTCCCTCACCGAAGACGTCTATGCCCCCGACCGCTCCGGGTCGCCCGGCTAGGAAGGCTCGGCGGGGGGACGCATGGCGGGTACGTACGCGCGGAAGACCGAAGTCCTGGTGATCGGCGGAGGTCCCGGCGGCTACATGGCCGGGATCCGCGCCGGCCAGCTGGGGAAGAAAGTGCTCCTCGTGGAGCGGCGCGACCTGGGAGGCGAGTGCCTCAACCGGGGGTGCATTCCCTCGAAGGCGCTGATCCACGCCGCGATGCTCTACGACGGCCTCCGAACCGAGGGTCCCGAGATCGGCGTCCGGAGCTCCTCGCTCGAGTTCGACCTCGGGACGGCGATGAAGTGGAAGCAGGAGGTCGTCGCGAAGGAGCGACAGGGCGTCGCGCTCCTCCTCAGATCGGCCGGTGCGACGGCGCTCGTCGGGGAAGTGAAGTTCACCGGGCCTCACTCGGCGGACCTGGCCGCGCCGGACGGCGGACACGAACGCGTCGATTTCGATTCCGCGGTCATCGCGACCGGCGCGGTCCCGTTCGTGCTGCCGGGATTCGAGACCGATGGCCGCCAGGTCGTCAACGCCTGGGAGCTCCTCGACATGGAGAGCCTCCCGAAGTCGATGGCGATCCTCGGTGGGGGCGTCAGCGGCTGTGAGCTCGGCGAGTTCCTCGCCTACCTGGGCGTCGAGGTGACGATCGTGGAGCTGATGCCGCAGCTACTGCCGGGCCTCGAGCCGGATCTCGCTCGCGAGATCACCTCCACGTTCGAGCGGCGGGGCGTTCGCGTGCTCATGGGGGCGCGCGCGACGGGACTCCAGCGGGAGCCCGCGGGGATCCGGCTTTCGATCGAGGTCGGGGGGGCCGCCCAGGAGGTCTCCGCCGAGCGGCTCTTCGTCACCGTCGGCAAGCGACCGGCCAGCCGCGAGCTGGGCCTCGAAGAAGCGGGCGTGGGGTTCGATGCGAAGTCGGGGTTCATCCCGGTCAACGACCGACTGCAGACGAACGTTCCGCACATCTACGCGGTGGGAGACGTCGCCCGACCGCCGATGCTGGCCCACAAAGCGTATCGGGAGGGGATCGTCGCCGCCGAGTCGATTGGGGGCCTGCCGACCCGGTTCGACTTCCGCGCGATGCCGTCGGTCGTCTTCACGACGCCCGAGCTCGCGACCGTAGGGCTCACGTTCGCCGATGCCGCGGCGAAGGGGCTCCATCCGCGAGAGGCCCGGTTCCCGTACGCGGCGCTCGGCCGAGCCCACGCGAACCGTGCGACGCAGGGCTGGGTGAAGGTGGTCGGCGACGACTCGACCGGTGCGCTGCTCGGAGTGCACGCCGCCGGGGAGCGCTCCGGCGAGTACGTCGCCGAGGCCGGTCACGCCCTCGAGATGGGCGCCACCGTTCGGGACATCGCCCAGACGATCCACCCGCATCCGACCTTCTCGGAGGCGCTCGGCGAGGCGGCGCTGCTCTGGCTGGGAGAGCCGATGCACGTGGCCCGTCGGAGGACGGATGCCGGCGCTCGTTGATTGGGGGCTTCGGCCGTACCCCGAGTCGCTCGAAGCGATGCGCTCCCTGGTGCGGCAACGCCGGACCGGGGGCATCGGGGACACGCTCGTGCTCGTCGAGCACCCTCCGGTCGTGACCGTCGGCGTAGAAGGGGACGACGGCGCGGCGGCGGCGAGCGGACTTCCCGTCGTCCGGATCGAGCGGGGCGGTCGTGCGACGTATCACGGCCCGGGCCAGCTCGTCGGGTACCCTATCGTCGATCTCTCCCGCCGGGGCCAGGACGTCCGCCGGTTCGTGCACGAAGTCGAGGAGCTCGTCGTGACGTCCCTCGTACCGTTCGGCATCGCGGCCGGGCACGTCTCGGGCCAGCACGGCGTCTGGGTGGACGGGCAGCGGAAGATCGCCTCGATCGGCATCGCCGTCGACCACTGGGTGACGTTCCACGGCTTCGCGCTGAACGTCGACCTCGACCTCTCGCCGTTCGCCCGATTCCGTCCGTGCGGCCTCTCGGGCTCGGTCATGACCTCGATCGCGGCCGAGACGGGACGGCCCGTTGCGATCGAGTCCGTGAAACCGCTCGTCCGGGCGGCGTGGGGGCGGCTCTTCGGGGACGGCTCGACCTCCCCGCGGAGCGAGGGTCGTCTTCCGACCGAGGCGGTCCCCCCGGCGACCGCATGAGCTCTTCGGCACGGCCGCGCCTTCTCCTCGTCGGAGGAGGTGGAGGTCTGGTCGGGCGGGCGGTTCTCGAGGAGTTCGCTCCGGATTGGACGATCCGCTCGATCCACCGCCACCCGGTGCGCCGCGAGCAGGAACTCGGCGTCGAGTGGCGCTCGGGCGATGCGGCCGGGATCGACGATTGGCGTGCGGCTCTCGAGGGGGTCGACACCGTGATCAACCTCGCCTGGTATCGCCAGGGCCCGGACCGAAGATTTCGCCGCCTCGCCGACGGCCTCCTCCGCCTCGTCCGGGACTCGGAAACGGCCGGTGTCCGGCGATGGATCCAGCTTAGCGTTCCGGACGCTCCGGAGTCGCTCGAGCGCGGACTACCGTACCTCGCGAGGAAACGCGAGGTCGATCGAGCCGTGGCTTCGAGCTCGCTCTCCTACGCGATCGTTCGGCCTACCATGCTGTTCGGGCCGAACGACAAGCTCTTGACGGTCATGCTCCGGACGATCGCCCGGTACCGTCGATTTCCAATGTTCGGCGACGGGGCCTACCACTTGAGCCCGCTCGCCGTGGAGGACCTCGCCCGCATCCTTCGGCGAGAGGTTACCCGCAAGGATCGCCATACCGTGACCGCGGGGGGCCCCCGTCGCTGGGTGTATCGGGAGCTCACGGACGAGCTCTTTCGGGTCCTCGGTCGTCCCGCCCGATACTTCCGTCTCTCCCCGCGGGGGTCGGTTCGCCTCGCCGCGCTCCTCGAAGCGCTCGGCTCGAGCCTCCTCTACGCGTACGAGGTCGAATGGCTGCTCTCGGACCGGCTCGGCCTCGCTCCTTACGAAGGGCTGGACCGACCGCTGGCGACCGTGGAGCCGTTCCTCGAGACTCAGGCGGCCCGATGGCGCCGGGCGCGGCCGGGCGGGTGACGGCAGTATTAAGGTGGGTCGCCGCTCTCGTACGTCCCCGATGGAAGCGATCGATCTCAGCCGACGTTTGGGAGACTTCAGCCAGGTCGCGGGCGAGGTGCTCCGGGATGTCGAGGACGTCACCGAGCCGCAGATCCGCCACTGGATCGTGAATCCGTTCCTGGTCGCGCTCGGCTGGAACCCGGACGACAAGAAGCAGGTCTTCCTGGACTACCCGGTCCCGGGCGGGGAAGGGCACATCGACTACGCGCTGTTCAACTCGGACGGCCAGCCCCGACTCTTCCTCGACGTCCGCGAGCGGACGGCGAACGTCACCGAGCTCGGCAAGGTCGCCGACCAGGCCCGTGCGGCGAAGGTCCCGCTCGTGCTCCTCACGAACGGCCGCGAGTTCTCGCTCTGGTTCGTCAGCAAGGACGACCCGCCCGGGCCGCTCTTCGTCCTCCCGATCACGGACCTTCCCGACAACGCGGAGGCGATCCTCGGTCTCACGGCCGACTTCCGGCTCTCCGA
>JASHVA010000183.1 GCA_030039715.1 Thermoplasmata archaeon
GGCGCGCTATCGTCCAGGTACTCGGGCTGTACGCCCACCGAGGAGTTCGTGCGGAACGTGCCTGCGAGACTGTCGGTATTCAGCACCGTCGGTTCGGTCGTGCCGCTCACGTTCGACAGGCCGTAGTACGCGATCCCGAGGGGCGCCGGCGCTTCCGAGTACGTGGGCGCGACGTGCCCTCCGGTCTGGGAGACGAGTGCGGGAGCCGGTCCGTCGTACGGCACGTAGACCAGCCGATTCGGAATGCTCTCGTTCTTCGCGAGAGACAATGCGTCGGTCGCTAGCGCCGAGGCGCTGACGTCGTCGGTCGCCGTCGAAGCACGCGACGGGGAGAACGTCGAAGTCGAGTCGTTAGCGATTGCGGCCGTCACCGTCGAGGAGGCCACGGGGCTCGAGTTCGCCAGCGACCCCGGGGCCGCCAAGTTCGGCACCAGGAGGGCTACGGTGATACCGAGGAGCAGCCCCGGAAGCCAAGCTCGGCGATATCGGCCAATCCAATGCGTTGGATTCGAGTAAAACATGCTTTCACCAACTCCGCCTCCTACTTAACCGAGCGCCGTAGACCTAGGTGTGAGGATCCTCTCGAACGCGATCAAGGGCCCGGCGATGACGCTCTCCACGGGACTCGAGGAGGCCCGCGTTGCCGTCGGAGCCTGCCCGTGGCGTGCGGAGCGGATGCTCCCAGCGCAACTCGATGTACCTCGTGACCGTCTGGTTCCCCGTGTTCATGTTCCTCGCCGCGATCGCGGCGTGGTTCTACATCGGGGACATCCTGCCGGCCCACCTGACGAGCCCGCCCTGAAGGACGGGACCGCCCGCCCCGGCCAACCCTTTCTCCCGATCGGGGGACCGCGCGTCAAACCGCTAGCCGGCTCGCCGATCCAGTCTGCCGGACGACTCGTATGCGGCCCCTCCTCCGACGATGGCGCCCTCTTCGGTCATTATCGTGGCAGTCATATTCGGCCCTGGGAGTGACTTCTACTACCACTCCAGGGAGGCAGGCACCCGTGAGTTCCCACGACCAGACCGCAGAGGTCCGGGTGCCCGCCAACGGTTGGCGGTTTTACCCTTGGGGATGGAGGATTACGTCCGGCACGTTATTCGCAATGGGCCTCGTGTACACGTACGAACTGCTCGGGCCATCAGGCAATCTGACCACTTTCGCATGGCTTGTTCTGACCGCGCTGGTCGTGGCGGGTTCGATCTGGATCAGTTTCGAACTACAGTCACAGCGCCAGATAGTTATCCTTTCATCCGGCGTCACATTCTGTTATCCAGGTCGGAGCCCCTTCGTACCTTGGGAGCGACTTCGATTCAGCTCCCGCCAACCCCCGCAGTGGTATGGTACGGTTTTGTTCCTTGAGATCGACAGAAAGTCGGGGTTGCGACAACTCGCGCACCACGTGACGCGAAACCAAGCGAAAGCGATACTGGAGCACATGCCATCCGCACCGACGGATCCGCAGGCCAAGCTGCTGCTTGAGCCCAAGCCCGCGAGAGCCAGCACGTCGACCTAGATTTCGGGTGGTCACAGTCGCGACCGAGTCCTTGGCAGCCTACGCCCGTCGCCCCCCGGGGCATGAATCGAGGATAGGGATGGATTGAACCATGATTGGAGTGCTCCCGGCGGGATTTGAACCCACGTTGGAGGGTATCCTCGGCGCCGCGAACGGCGCCTCGAAGGCCCTCTATCCTTGACCGGACTAGACTACGGGAGCACCGGAGGCGCTGAGGCGCCCATCCGTTTGAAACATTCCGTAACGCGGGGCCGACCTCACCCCCCTCTCGACCGGGTAGTTCGTGAGGCGGCCCGAACGCCTCCCGAGTATGGAGACTACGAAATCAACGAAGGGAGGAAGGTTAGCCCGGGCGCTCCCTCCCGGCGAGGGGGGAACGAGGGATTTCCGTCGAAGAGTCCGGGCCCGACCCGGCCGCGGACGGGGAAGGGCTCTCGATCGCCCGGGACGGAGACGCCGCGGCGTACCTACGCGGGCGGATCGAACGACCCGCCCGCGTCGGGCTCTTGGTCCTCCTCGCGCTGGGCGCGCTGACGCTCGCGATCGGCGTCGCCCTCTGGTTCCTCTCCCCCAGCTCGCTCGCGATCGCGCTGGCCGCCCTCGGGGGCGTCCTCATGCTCCTCGACTACGTCCAGTTCCTCCTTTACCGCCGCGACCTCGCCCACTGGCCGGACCAGGCGATCCTCTGGGACGGCGGCATCGAGCTCGTGCTCCACAACGGGGAGGTCCGCGGGGTCTCGTGGAACGAGCCGGACCTCGCGCTCGACCTCGTCGCCCGGAAAGCGCCCTCGCCGGCCGGCCGCGAGTTCCTGCTCGTCTGGATGTCCGAGGGCCGGATCCCATCGGTGGAACTCACCGAGGAAGGGTTCGAGCGGCTCCAGCGCGCCGCGGTCGCCCAGGGGCTCACGGTGCTGCAGCGCCGGCACGGCCGAAAGGCCGACTCCCGGCAGACGGTCGAGATCCGACAGAGCCCGGCGCGGCGTCTCGCGGCCTCGGGCTCGAAGCCGAGCGCCGACGCCGGTGCGGCGCCGAGCAAGCCTTGAGGCGTTCAGCCGACCTCGAGCGTGATGTTGAGCACGCCCGAGTAGGAGGAGGAGGGGGCCCGGATGGTGAGGTTCGTGTACTGGACCGGCTCGTTGACGATCGAGACCTTCTCGAGCGTGAACGGCCCGCTCACCGCCGCGCCCTTGAAGTTGTAGCAGAAGAGCTCGCACGTCTCGGTGAGCACGAACGACTGGGAGGCGTGCACCGAGAAGCCGTTCGTGCTCGCCGCGAGCGCGCCCTCCACGTACCAGGTGACGGCGGTGACCTCAACGGTGGCGGGCGCGCCGGTGATCGCGTAGGCGTCCGCGGCGACGAGCACGACCAGGG
>JASHVA010000184.1 GCA_030039715.1 Thermoplasmata archaeon
CTCGTACGCGCCGAGAAGGAAGGCACCACGCCCGCGGCGATCTCCGAACGGTACCACGAGCTCAACAAGGCCGCGTTCGAGCGCCTCGGGGTCTCCTACGACCTCTTCACGACGACGCGCACGCTCGTCCACGAGCGGACGGTCCAGGAGGTCTTCCTCGCCCTGCTCGAGAACGGGTTCGTCCGGCGGCGCACGGAGGAGAACCCGTACTGCCCGAAGCACCAGCGGTTCCTGCCCGACCGGTACCTGAACGGGATCTGCCCGCACTGCGGCTTCCCGAACGCGCGAGGCGATGAGTGCGACAACTGCGGACGACCGCTCGAAGCCCGGCAGCTCGGCTCGCCTCGCTGCGCGCTCTGCGGCACACCGGCGGAGTTCCGACCCACCGAGCACTTCTATCTCGAGCTCGACCGCCTGCAGCCGAAGCTCGCGGAGTTCATCGGCGCGGAAACCCACTGGCGGCCCGGCGTCCTGCGCGTCGCCCAGAATTTCCTCGCCGAGGGCCTCCACCCGACGCCGATCACCCGCGACCTCGACTGGGGCGTGCCGATCCCGCTCGAGGGGTACGACACGAAGCGTTTCTACGTCTGGTTTGACGCCGTGATCGGATACCTCTCCGCCTCGAAGGAGTGGGCGATCCGCTCCGGCCGCCCGGACGCCTGGCATCGGTTCTGGGACGAGCGCGAACCGGTGCGCCCGTACTACTTCGTCGGGAAGGACAACAAGTTCCACCACACGATCGTCTGGCCGGGGGTCCTGCTCGGCGTCGGCGGACTGCACCTCGCCTACGACGTCCCCGCGAACGAGTGGATGCTGGTCGAGGGCGGCAAGATCTCGAAGTCGCGGACGGGCGGGGACGACGTGTTCATCCCGTCATTGCTCGCGAAGTACCCGCCCGACGTGATCCGTTTCTATGCGGCCTTGAAGGCGCCCCAGAACCACGACACGGAGTTCGACTGGGACGAGTTCCACCAGCTCCGCGAGGAGGTGCTCGCGAACCAGTACGGCAACCTCGTGCAGCGCGCGCTCGTCCTCGCCCGGGACCGGTTCGCCGGTCGGGTTCCGAGCCCTCCCGCCGGATGGGACCCGGACGGGCCGGAGGGGGTCGGCCGTTACCTTCGGGGCGCCCATGCCCGGATCTCCCAGGAGTACGAGAGCGTTCGGCTGAAGGAGGGACTCGACCTCGCCCTCGAAGAGGTCCGGGCCGCGAACCGGAGCTTCCACGAGGCGAAGCCTTGGCAGCTCGAGGGGGACGAGCGCGCCCGGGTCGTGTACGAAGCGCTGTGGCGGATCCGGGCGATCGCCACCTGGCTCGCTCCCGTCCTGCCGTTCTCGAGCGCCGAAGTGTTCCGCATGCTCGGATTCTCGGACCCTCCCGGACGCGGTGATTGGGACCGGGCCCTGGATCCGCCCCCTGCCGGGCAGACCCTCGGCGAGATCCGCCCGCTCTTCCCCCGCGCGGAGGGCACGACCGAGCGGGTCGCGACTTCTCCGGCGGCGCCGGCCGCTGCTCTCGGTCTCGCACCGCTCGCCGTCCGCGCCGCCGTGATCCGATCCGCCGTCGTGCATCCGTCCGCCGACACGCTCTACCTGCTCGAGCTCGACGTCGGCGAAGCGAAGCCGCGAACGGTCGTCGCGGGACTGCGTCCGTCCTATCCGGTCGAGGCGCTCGAGGGCCGAAAGGTCGTCTTTCTGTCGAATCTCGCCCCGCGAACGATCCGCAAGCGGACCTCGCAAGGGATGCTCCTCGCGGCGGACGTGGGGGACCGGGCGGTGCTGCTCGAGCCTCCGGCCGAGATCCCTGCGGGCGCGTTCGTCGCGGACGCGACCGAAGCGGACCGGACGATCTCCTACGACGAGTTCGCGGCCACGCCGCTTCTCGTGGGACGGGCGAGCGCCGCCGGGGAGGACCGGACGCGCTTCGACGTCGGGGGACGCGAGGTCGAAGTTCCCGGACGCTGGTCGGTCGGCACGCTCGGCGTCGTGCGCCTCGCGGCACCCGAAGCGCCGACGGGCGAACTCCTCTCGTTTGGTCCCGAGCTTCCGGTCCGACCGATCGAGGTCGTCGCGGCGGGTTCCCGGGTCCGATGACCGACGCGGCCCGCATCGACCTCCACGTGCACTCGAACCGCTCGCCCGACTCTCGGCTGACGCTCGAGGAGATCGTCGGGCGCCTCGCGTACCAGGGACTGCGGGGATTCGCACTGACCGACCACAATTCGGTCGAGGGCCACCGCGAGCTCGCCGAGCTCGCGCGACAGAACCGCGGCTACCTTCTGCTGCCGGGCGTCGAGGTTTCCGCTCGGGAGGGCCACGTGCTCGCGTACGGAGTGCGGGAGGCGCCGCCCCCGCACCGTCCGGTCGCGGAGACCGTCGAGTGGATCCGGACCCACGGCGGGGAGCCGGTGCTCGCGCACCCGTTCCGGTGGTCGCACGGCGTGGGCCGTCGGGTCGCGGACCGCGTGCCAGTCCGCGCGATCGAGTCCCGCAACGGCCACTCCTCGGAGCTCGCGAACCTTCGCGCCGAGGACGTCGCCGCGCGGCGCAATCTCGGAACCACGGGGGGGAGCGACGCCCACTCGCTCGCCGACCTCGGCCGAGCGTTCACCCAGTTCGACACGGCCGTGGGGACGACGGACGACCTCCTCGAAGCCGTTCGGCGGGGGTCGACGACCGCGGACGGACGCTCGCTCGGGCTCGGGGGGCGGATCCGGCTCGGATTCCGGACCGCGATCCTTCGCGCCGGGCGCGGCTTCCGCCCGATCTGACCGGGTCCGCGGTCCGCGCGCCCCGAGCGCTTTAAGCGGGGGTCCCCTGCCCCCCGCCGCGCCGAGGTGGCAGAATGGTTAATGCGACGGACTGCAGATCCGTTTCCTGGGGGTTCGATTCCCTCCCTCGGCTTTCCGGTCCTTTCGCAGAAGGGCGGACCGGCCGTCCGGACACGGGCCGGACGTCGCACTCGGCCGGGTGACCGGCGCGGGACCGGAGAAGACCCAAATACTCAGGCACTCTGCGAAGTCCGGCTGTGGGGTTAGCCGCCATCCGCTCCCGCGGATGGAAACTGCAGCGCGCTGCCGATGACCCCTGAAGGCAGCGAGCATGCAGGGCCA
>JASHVA010000185.1 GCA_030039715.1 Thermoplasmata archaeon
AGCGAGATCAGCGAGTCGAAGTAGAGCGCCTCCCCGAAGAGCTCCCGCAGGTACCGGGAGAGCGCCTCGACTGTGAAGCGCCGACCGAACTCGATCGTCTCGTCCAGTCGGTGTTGCAGGACGTCGCGAAGGTGGTCGAGGAACTCCGAGTCCATCGACCGGATCTCGGCCGGCTCGTCGGGCACCGGCTGCAGCGCCGTCGCGTCCGCCGCCTCCGAACGTCCCACTTCTTCGAGGAGAAGGTGGCGCAGTTCGTCGGGGTACGGCACCTGGTAGAGCTTCTCTCCGCGGCCCTCGGCCGTCTCGAGAAGGAGGCCCCGCCGCTTGAGGCGAGAGAGCAGACGCGAGGCGTCCTCGAACACGCGCTCGCGCAGGAGTCGCGTCCGGAGTTCGGAGTAGCGGAACCGCGCCGGCTGGGCGGCGACTCCCCGGATCGTCCGGCGCCGGTCCGAGTCGGCGATCAAGCCCGCGAGCACCCGAGCAACGGAGATGTCCGAGACGACGATCTCGAGCGGGGCGGGAGACGCCACGGGCGCGCTACGGCACCGCGGGCTTAGAGCTTCCCCGCGCAGCCGCAGCCTCGATCGACCGCCGTCCGGCCGGCGGTGCAGCGACTTCGGCGCGTGACGTCGGAACTGGTCACCTTCCGTGGGAAGCGTCCTATTAAGTGACCCTCGGCGACTCGCCCGCCGTGGTCGGACGAGGCTCGTCAGCGTACGAGCGGGAGCTGCGCAGCCTGCTCGAAGGCGAGCCGAGCGCCGTCCGCGCCTACGCTCGCGCGCTCGACCCCGAGCTTCGCTCCTCGTTCGAGCGGCTCACGCAGGAACCGTTCCTCGTGATCCGCGGCGCCGGGTCGCTCGGCTTCGACCTGGTCGCGCTCCGCCGGGAGTTCGCGTTCCCCCTCGAGGTGAAGGCATCGTCCGAGCCCCAGATCCGGTTCACGGCCGCAAGCGGCCGCGCCGATGCCCAGCTCGCCGCCCACCGCGAGGCGGTGGGCCGGGTCGGCCTCACGGTGCTGTACGCCTACCGCCGGCTCGGGCTCCGGAACGAGGAGTCGTGGCGCATCTTCCTCGCGAGCCCTCTACCCGAGTGGGGGATCCTGAAGGTCCTTTGCCGCCGTCTGCCCCCGGTGAGCACGACGCGCGAAGGTCACGGCATCCTCCGTTGGGAGGAAGGGTTGCCGCTCTCCCGTTTCCTCGACCAGGTGCGGTTCCTCACCGAGCGCCCCATGGCGGTGACCGCGTGAGCGTCCACGTCGCCTCGGTCGGGATGGGTCGGTACGGCAAGCGACCCGAAGGCCTGATCGACCTCGCCGCCGAGGCCGCCACCGCCGCCCTCGAGGGCATCGGCCGTCGGCCGATCGACCTCCTGGTCGCCGGCTCGATGCTGGCGCACGGGCGTCACGGCCCCGAGGCCCTCTTGCCCCGACTCGCTGCCCGGCTCGGACTCGAGGCCGGCTCGGGCCTGCGGGTCGATTCCGCGAGCGGCACCGGCGGCATGGCGTTCTACGCCGCCGTGCTGGGACTGGAGTCGGGCCGCTTCGAGCGGGCGCTGGTCGTGGCCGCCGAAAAGATGACGGACCGAACGACCGCCGCCAACACGCGGGACCTCGCGGCCTCGCTCCACCCGTCGGAGGTCGCGGCCGGCGCGACGATGCCGGGGCTCGCGGCGATCGTGACGCAGCGCTACCTTCAACGGTACTCTCAGCGCACCGCGATCTGCGACACGGCGACCGTGCACGCCCGGGCGATGTCGGTCGACAATCCGTACGCGCATTTCCAGAAGTCCGTGACCCCCGAGGAGGTCGCGAAGAGCCGGCTCGTTGCGAGCCCGCTCCGTCTCCTCCACTGCTCGGCGATCTCGGACGGCGCGACGGCGCTGGTGCTCGAGCGCGGCATCGGACCGGCGACCGTACTCGGCGTCGGGCAAGGGTTCGAGTCGATCCGGCTGGCGGACCGGGACGACCTGACGACCTTCGCCGCCACGCGCATCGCGGCCCAGCGCGCGTACGAGGGCGCGAAGATCGGCCCGAAGGACGTCGAGGTCGCGGAGGTGCACGACGCTTTCGCGCCGTTCGTGTTCATCCACATGGAAGATCTCGGTCTCTGCCCGGTCGGCGGTGGCCCCGACGCCTTCGCCCGCGGCGAGGTTCGGCGCGACGGTCGCATCCCCGTGAACCCAAGCGGTGGGGTGATCGGCCGCGGACACCCGGTCGCCGCGTCGGGTCTGGCCGAGATCGCGGAGGTCGCGCTGCAACTCCGGGGCGAAGCGGGCGCGCATGCCATCGCGCACGCGCCCAAGCTCGGCCTCGCGCAGGCGATGAGCGGGATCGCGTCGCACAACTTCGTGACGATCCTCGGGCGGGAGGCGACGTGAGCGCGGACGGCGAGGCGCTCGAGCTCAGCCGCTGTGCTGGGTGCGGCGCTCGGTTCCTTCCGACGGACGGCTCCTGCCCGCGCTGCGGGTCGACCGACGTGCATCCGTACCGCGCGCCGTCGCTCGGGACGGTGCTCGCCGCGACAGAGATGACTTCCCCCGCGGAGGGATGGCACGCCCCCCATCGCCTCGCGCTGGTGGAGCTGGCCGAATCGGTCCGACTCTTCGCCATCGTCGACGGCGAACTGCCGACCGCCGGCGACGTCGTGGCCGTGAGGCGCGAAGGCGAGGTCTACCGGGCCCGGACCGAGCCCTCGCCCGCGTGACCCTCGAACGCGGGGAGGGGGACGTTCCGGGCTCCGGTCCGATCCGGCGCCCTTTTGAACCCCCGAGGTGAAATCACCACAGGATTAGCAATCCTGCGCCTTACCGGGCTGGGCTATCCCCGCGCGAGTCCGGCGAGCCCGGTCGGCTCCTTAAGTCTTCTTACGGAAACCCCACCCGGAGCCCGGTCCGGACCGCTGCGTCGTCCCGTCCGTGCCGGAAGCCCCGGGACGAAGTTTCAGATACTGCCTGCTCGAATTTCGTAGAGAGGGCGGAATGTACGGTCCGAACGCTCCCCCGCTCGCGCCGCCGTCCGGTCGCCCCGGGCGTTGGTGGGCGCTCCTCGGCCTTGGCCTCGCGGTGATCGCCGTGCTCGTGATCGTGTTCGTGCTGCTCGCCTACGGCGTGATCGGGGGCGCCGGACCTCGACCGTTCTGGGGTTTCTGGGGCGCGTTCCTCCTGCTCTTCCTCATCGTATGGGTCTCCTTCTTCGTCATCCGAGTGGCGTTCTGGAGCCGTCGCCGCCGGTACGGGTACGGTCGACCGCCGGGAATGCACCGCGACCCGGCCGTGATGATCGCCCGGCAGCGGTACGCCCGGGGGGAGATCACCCGCGAACAGTACGACCAGATCATGACCGACCTCGGGCGGCGGGGCCGGGGGCCCGGGGGGCCCCTCGGCGGTCCGTAGCGTCGGCGGCCGTTATGTAGCGCGCCCGCGGTTCCCCCGCGAGGTGCGAAGGTGCGCGTCGCGAAGGCCGGCGTGGTCGGCGCCGGAACGATGGGCTCGGCGATCGCCGAGGTGCTCGCCTACAACGGGATCGAGGTCGTGCTGAAGGACGTCGATGCCGCCCTGGTCGAGAAGGGCCTCGGCAAGGTGCGCGCGATCGTCGACGAGCTCGTTCGGTTCCAGGAGGCGCGGGCCCCGAAGGAGATCGAGCGGATCACGGAGCTCGCCGGGGAGCTCTCGGAAGGGCAGCGCGCGAAGGTGACGGCCAAGCTCGCGCCGAAGTTCACCCGGGCGCGCGGCGACGAGGTCGTCGCGCGGGTTCGCGGCACGACCGACTACTCGGATTTCCGGGACGTCGACCTCGTCATCGAGGCGGTCTTCGAGGAGTACTCCGTGAAGCGACCGGTCCTCGAAGCCCTGGACGCCGCGATCCCCGACTACGCGGTCCTCGGCTCGAACACCTCTTCGCTCTCGATCACGCGACTGGCCCGGGGGTTGAAGCACGTGCGCGAGACGCTCGTCGTCCACTTCTTCAACCCGCCGTACACCCTGCCGCTCGTCGAGGTCGCGGGGGGCATCGAGACCCGAGAGGACGTCGTCACCGACACGGTCGACTTCCTCCAGGGCTTGAAGAACCACCGGTACCCGCTCGTCCCGATCCGCGTGAAGGAGTCGCCGGCGTTCGTCGTGAACCGCCTCCTCGCGCCGGTGCTCGCCGAGGCGTGCGCCGCGCTGGAGAGCGGGCTCGCCTCCTCGCGGGACATCGACGCGGCCATGAAGGCCGGGGCCGGCATGCCGATGGGGCCGTTCGAGCTCGCCGACTTGGTCGGGCTCGACGTCTCGCTCGAGGTCGCCGAGACGCTCTACCGGGAGTTCGGGGACCCGAAGTTCCGCCCGTCGCTCACGCTCCGGCGGCTCGTGGACGCCGGGCATCTCGGCCGGAAGACCGGCCAGGGATTCTACGAGTACGCGGGGACCTGAGGGCGCCCGCGAACGGTTTTAATCGAGGTCGGGGTCCCCGCGTCGATGCGGTTCCCGTCGGCCGAGTGGGCGGCCGCCTACCAAAAGGCGCTCAACGAGAACGCGGCGTACCGCGAGGCGGCCAAGGCGTGGGTCGGCGACATCCTCCTGCTCGTCGTGCCGCCGTCGCCCGCGGACCCGGCGCCGGGCGTCCACCTCGACCTCGCCGACGGGGGCTGTCGGGCGGCGACGTTCTACGCCGACGGCCGGACGGTCCGCTCCGAGTTCGTCTACGAAGGGTCGGCCGAGAACTGGGCCCGCCTCATGCGCCACGAGGTCGACCCCGTGAAGGCGATCATGGACGGGACGTTCAAGGTGAAGGGGAACCTCGCGAAGCTGATGCGGTTCACGCGGGCGGCGAAGGAGCTCGTCGAGACCGCGTCGAACGTCCCCGCGGGTCCGTAGCGCGGGTCACTTCGCCGCGGCCGCCGGTGCGACGGGCGCCTTCGCGGCCGTCGCCGGCTTCGCCCCGGGACTCGTCGGAGGCGCGAGCGGCGCGCCCTGGATCACCGGCGGTGCCGGGGGGCGGGGCGGGGGCGGGGCGAGCCGCTGCCGAAGGAACGTCTGTATCCGGGTCCAGGCCTCCTCGGCCCGAGCGAGGTCGTAGGCGGACATGTCGCGCGACAGGAAGTCGTGCCGCATCCCGGGGAGCTCCACGAACTCGGCGGACGGACCCGCGGCGCCGAGGGACGGCTCGAGCTGGCCCCGCGCCTTGCGCGCGGCGGAGTCCGCGGCGCCCGCGAGGAAGAGGAGTGGCGCGGTGACGAGCTTCCCCAGGTCGGACGGGGTCACCGGCTGGGGGTACGCCAGGACGACCGCCGTGAGCTTCGTCTCCTGGGAGGAGAGGACGAGCGCGAGGCTCGCTCCGTACGAAGCGCCGAAGACCGCCGTCTTGGCCGGGTCGACCATGTCGCGCGCACGGAGGTAGGCGAGCGCATCCGTGTAGAGATGCAGCAGCTCGACAACCCGCTTCGAACGGATCGGCACCCCGCCTCGCACTCTCGCTCCCGCCCGGAGCGTCACGTGGTGGCCGGGGCCGATCCCGTCCGTCTTGCCGACGTCGGGGATCATCACCTCGTAACCGTCCCGGGCGAAGCGGATGGCCGCGTCGAGCAGCGTGGTCGTGATGCCGTAGACGTCGGGCGTGATCAGCACGACCGGGTGCCGCACGATCTTCGTCGGCGTGAGCAGGATCGCGGGCGCCTTGCCGCTCGCCGTGCCGTCCGTGAGGTACCAGACTCGTTCGCTCCGGTAGAGCGGGAGCGGCGCGCCGGGTTTCTTGTCGCTCTTCACCCAGGTCTTGTTGAGGAAGTCGATGACGCAGAGCTTGTAGCGCTCCTCGCTGAGGATGATGACCGCCTGGCGAACGCCGCAGATGTCGCAGATGCCGACGACCCCGCTCCCGAACTCGAGCGGCAGATCCAGCATCCGGTCGTCGTCGCGCATCGGATCCGTCCGCCGGTGGTTCCGAGCCCGAGTCGCTTCTTAACCGTTGCCGCGGCGGGGGCGCGCCGCCCGGTTCGGGGCCGCCGGTCGGCGGAGCTCGAGCCGATGCCGGTCGCGGGGCGCGAGGACGGCGATGCCGCGCGCGACCAGGCGCTCCTGCAGCGCGCGGTCGGCGGTGACGACCGCCGCCCGCTCTCGTTCGGCGACCTCGAGGATCGCCTCGTCGCCGTCCGAAGAGGTCGACAGGCGGGCGCACCGGCCGGCGAGCGCGCGCGCGACCGGCGCCCCGGGGACCGCCCGCTCCACGAGCCGGTCGAACTCCCGGAATGACGAGTCGGCCACCGCGAGCCGGGCGCCGGGGAAGAGCCGCTGGATCTCGGACTCGAGCGGGAAACCGACGCGCACGGGCAGGAAGAGCGCGTTCGTGTCGAGAAGGACCCACGAGGGCGGGTCGGCCCCGGCGGGCCTACTTCCGACGGACCGCGATCCCGATCGACTCTCGGTCGTACTGGGTCCCCCCCCGGCGTTCCCGCAGGACGAACCGCTGGGCCTTCTGGTTCGCGGTCTTCGGGATCTCGTCGATGAACTCGAGGAAGCGAGGGACCATGAAGAACGGAAGGTGCTCGACGCAGTACTCGAAGAGTTCCTTCGCTCCGAGCGCGGCGCCGGGGCGCAGCTTCACGAACGCCTTCACGTCCTCCTCGCCCAGCGGCGACGGGACGCCGATCACGACCGACTCGAAGACCGAGGGATGGCGGTTCAACACCGACTCGACGTCGTACGGCGCGAGGTTCTCGCCTCGCCGACGGATGACGTCCTTCTTCCGGTCGACGAAGTAGTAGTAGCCGTCCGCGTCGCGGGTGACGTAGTCGCCGGTGTGGAACCACAGGTTCCGCCACGACTCGACGGTCTTCTCCGGCTTTCCGAGGTAGCCGAGGAACATCGTGAACGGGCGGCGGGGCCGGACGACCAGCTCGCCGCGGACCCCCGCGGGGACGGGGCGGTCGTCGTCATCGACGACCTCCGCCTCCACGAAACCGAGCGGGGTCCCGACCGAGCCGACCCGGATCGCGTCCGGCGGGTTCATGAGCGTCGTGCAGCCGCACTCGGTCATGCCGTAGAGCTCGACGATCGTCACGCCGAACCGGCGCTCGAACTCCGGCCAGACCTCGCGGGTCGCCCCGGCGGTGAGCGCGGTGCGGACGGAATGGGTACGGTCGGAGGCCTTCTCGGGCTGCTTGTAGAGCACGTTGATCATCGCGATCAGCAGGGAGACGTGCGTCGCCTGCATCCGGGCCGCCGTCTGCCAGTACGAGGTGGCGTGGAACTGCTCGTCGAACGCCGCGGTGGCGTCGTAGAGGAGAGCG
>JASHVA010000186.1 GCA_030039715.1 Thermoplasmata archaeon
CCGACGCTGTCCGTGGGCTGCTCGAATTCCTTCACGATCAGTTCCGCGGGCTCCTTCACGTGCAAGTTGACCGTTCCCGCAACCGCGGCTCCCAGCATCTACGCCGTGCTCGTCTACGACGAGGTTTTGGACGAGTGGACCGAGTCCGGGAACACCTTCAGCCTCACATGAGGGGCGCCCGACCGGCGGCGGACTCCCACGGAGCCGGCGCGGGTCGATCCCCGCCGGGCCCCGCCCGACGCAGAAGGCGCTCGGCCGCTCTCGCGGCTCGGCACCGGTGGTAGCTAAGAGGCCCCATGCCTCGCGAACGGTGTGCCGACACAGGGGACCGCGGGCTCACCGAAAGGGAAGCGAAACTGGGAAGCCTTGGGCCAACGCTGGTGGTCCCACGTCCAGGGCCTCGCGAACGACGAGATGGAGGGCCGGGAGACCGGTAGCCCCGGATATCGGCGGGCCGCGGAGTACGTGATCAATCAGTTCCAGTCGGCCGGGCTCGACGCCGGCGGCGACGACGGCTTTCTCCAGCACGTCGACTTCAACGTCTCGCAGCTCGACGAGCCGAAGAGCTCGGTGAGCCTGGTGCGGGACGGACGCGTCACGCCGCTCGAGCTCCGAGGGGACACTCAGATCATCGCCACCTCGGCCACGGTCCGGGATCTGGAGGCCGATCTGGTATTCGTCGGGTACGGACTGGACATTCCCGAGCTCCACTACAGCGACCTTGCCGGGCTCGATCTGAAGGGAAAGATCGCGGTGTACTTCCGAGGAGGGCCTTCCGACCTTCCGGGCCCGGTCAAGGCGCACTACCAGTCACCGAGAGAGCGGTACATCGCCCTCGGAAAGGCGGGGGCGGCCGGAGGTATCCAGATCCTCAACCCGAAGGTTCCCGACCTCCCGTGGCCCCGGGTCGCGACCGGCCTCTTGATGTCGAGGATGGAGCTCGTCGACGCCGGACCCGACGAGCCGCGACCGCTTCCGATCAACCTGGGATTCAATCCCGAGCGGCTCGACCGGTTGTTCGCGGGTAGTGGTCACACCGTGTCGGAGGTTCTCGAGCGGCTGGGCGGACCCGGTCCGCTCCCTCGATTCCCGCTCGGGGCGCGACTTCGGATCCATGCCGACGTCCGGCGCTCGACCGCACGGTCGGCGAACGTCGTCGGGGTACTGCGAGGTTCCGATCCTGCGCTCCGAAAGGAGTACGTCATCGCGACCGCCCACCTGGACCATCTCGGCATCGGAGAGCCGATCAACGGCGACTCGATCTACAGCGGGGCGATGGACAACGCCTCGGGCGTCGCGACGCTGATCGAGATCGCCCGAGAGCTCAACGAGTCGGGAACCCGACCGAAGCGATCGCTGGTCTTCCTCGCCGTCACCGGCGAAGAGAAGGGGCTGCTGGGTTCCGAATACTTCGCGAACCACCCCACCGTTTCCGGGAAGATCGTCGCCGAGTTCAACATGGACATGTTCCTCCCGCTCTTCCCGCTCAAGTACCTCGAAGTGCAGGGCATCGCCGAGTCGTCGCTCGGGCCCGAGGTTCGGGACGTCGCGGCCGAGACCGGCGTGGAGACGCAGCCGGACCATGAACCCGAGCGCGTGCTCTTCATCCGAAGCGATCAGTACAGCTTTGTGAAACAGGGGGTCCCGGCGCTCTCGCTCTCCGTCGGGTATCGGAAGGGTTCCCCGGAAGAGAAGGTCTCCGCCGGATTCTTCCGGGATCGCTACCACGCTCCCGCGGACGACTTGGATCAGCCGGTGGACCGGGTCGCCGCGGCCCAGTTCACGGACCTCTTGGGCCGGCTCATGGTGAAGGTCGCCAACGACGCGAAGCGCCCCGCGTGGAACTCGGACAGTTTCTTCCGCAGGTTCGCTCGCTGACCGGGCCGTGCCCCCGGGCCCCTTTCTTCGAGAGCCCGCGGCCGGGGTCGCCGTCCTCGGCGTCGACCCGGGCGCTGGCTACCGTTATCTCCGTCCGCACTAGACGGCCGACCGGTACGCGATGCAGACGACGGCCGCGACGCCTCTGAAATCGAGCTCTCCCGCGCCCCGGATCCGCCTACGGCCCTGGGGCGCGCTGGTCCTGGTGATGTTCCTGCTCACGGTGGCGGTCGGCGGGTCGCTGGCCGCCGAGAGCAGCTATCTTGCGATCACCCTGGCCAGCCACATCGGGCTCGCGCTCGTCACTCTCGCGCTCGGGGTGTTCGGTGCGGCCGTCGTCGCCCGTCCGTACAAGCCCGTAGCGAAGGCCAGTGCCGGAGCTGCGGCGTTGGGAGCCCTCGGTGCGACCGTCGCCGGTACCGCCTTCCTGCTCGGCGGGCAGAGCAACAACGCGCTTTACGCGATGGTCGGTTTCGCGGGCCTCGGGATCATTGGTGCCCTGCTCACCATCGTGTTCGGCGGGACCTCCCAGTTGGAGGCTCCCTCCGGAACGGCGGTGTAGGGCCACCCGCCGATCCCGCGCCCAGCGGTGCCGCCCGAGCCGGGCGGGCGGTCAACTTCTTAGCAGGTGGACCCGGTGACCCCCCTCGAGCTCGAATGGCCCCGAAACTGATCATGTGGAACCTCGAGAGCTTGGACGGCTACTTTGCCGGACCCGGGGGAGACCTCGGCTTCATGCAGTTCGCCTGGAATCCTCAACTCGAGGCGTTCATCAACGACCAGGCGAAGAGTTTCGGGACGATCGTCTTCGGTCGGCGGACGTACGAGGGGATGGCCGAGTTCTGGTCCGACAAGACGGACCTCGTGGGCCAGATCATGAACGAGACGCCGAAGGTCGTCTTCTCCCGATCGCTGCCGAACGCCACCTGGAGGAACACCCGGATCGCCCGAGGGGACCTGCGCGCCGAGGTGGCGAAGCTGAAGAGCGAGTCCCGCGGCGATGCGTTCGTTCTGGGGAGCGCGGACCTCTGCAGTGCGCTCCTCAAGGAGGGTCTCTTCGACGAGCTTCGGATCGGGCTCGTCTCGATCCTGATGGGGAGCGGCGCCCCGCTGTTCGGCGAACTGACCTCCCGGGCCGAGCTCACGCTCCTCGAGTCCCGCCCGCTCGGCGACCGGATCGTCCTGCTTCGATTCGCGCCGAAGCGGCCGAGCTGAGGATCGGACGCGATGGCCCGGGGTCGGACGATCGAGCAGCGCCTCGCGATCCATGCGCCGCCCGAGAAGGTGTTCGCCGCCCTGACCGAGCCCACGCTTCTCTCGAAGTGGTGGACGGACGAGGCGGAGATCGACCCGCGGCGGGGGGGACGTTACCGCTTCGCGTGGGACGGCGGCTACGAGCACTCGGGCGACGTACTGGTCGCGACCCCACCCCGGCTCCTCCGGCTCGGATGGAGAAGAGGCCGGGTCCGGACCACGGTGACGTTTCAGATCCGAAGGGCTCGACGCGGCGCTCTCGTGACGCTACGAGAGGCGGGGATCCCCGCCGGCCCGAGACGCTTCGAAGAACTGTTGGGGTTGAGCGTCGGCTGGATGTACTATCTCGGAAATCTGAGAGCCGTCCTCGAAACCGGGAGCGACCTGAGGCGACCGCTCGACAAGTACTGGTAGGCCTCCGCCGAGCGGTTGCCACAGACATTGCGCTCAGGACGCAAGGTCCCTTCCCAACAGCTAAGTAACCGAGTTACTTAGTTTTTGGTGCCAATATGGCCGCCACCAAGGTTAGTGAGTCCAAACTTTCCACGGGATTTCTCACGGTGGTCCCGAAAGAAATCCGCGATCGCCTAGGCGCGCGGGAAGGCGACTCGCTCCGTTGGGAGCTTCGCGGTACAGAGCTCCTCGTCCAGGTGCGCAAGCGGCGAACTCTTTCCGACGTGACCGGGATTGGGGCGCACGGAGGGGACGCCGTGGCGAGCAAGCGGGCGGTCCAGGGGCTCGAGCGCCGTGTTCGTTGATGCCTCGTTTTGGGTCGCGATAACCGATCGCCGAGATCAGTGGCATGAACGGGCGAAGGCGATCGCTGCTCGAGTGGCCCCACGCCCGACCATATTGGACCTGGCGGCGGCCGAGGCCCTGACTCTCGTCGGCGCACGACTCGGAGGTAAGGCGGGCAACGCGCTCTTCGAGTACTTTCTGGACTCGTGTCGCGTACTGCATCTGACCGACGAGTTGTTTGAGGCGGCCATGAGCCGGCACCTCTCGTTCGACGGCGCCCTCTCCGTCACAGACTGTGCAACGGTGGAGGCGATGGTGAACGCCTCCGACCGTCAGCTCCTGTCGTTCGATTCCGATTTCGATCGCATCAAGGGGCTGACCCGAATTCACTAGGCCCGACGGGACTGGACCAAGTCCCCGCCGGGCGAGCGCCGACGTCTGCCGGGAGGCTGTCGCCACCCGTCCACCGCACGCGCGGGCGCACGCCTGCTCGAGCCTGAGACGCGCAGATTCGCCTCGTTCGCAAAGCACGAGTACTGGCGGGTAGTTCCGCTCATGGTCTGGAAGCCAGCCACCGAGTGCGAGTCGATTCGAACGAAGGTGGAAAAAGTTCGAGCGGACGAACCGAAATGAGGAGCGGGGGATGACGCGAGCAGTCTCGAAGTCGGACGTGGCGCCCAAGAACTCCGTCGACGCCCAAACGCTGGTTTCGAAATTCGTGGGGGCTTGGAACGCCGAAACGCAAGGGGAACGACGCCGACTCTTGGAAGCGTGCTGCAACCAGC
>JASHVA010000187.1 GCA_030039715.1 Thermoplasmata archaeon
TCGTTCAGTGCTCCGTAGGCGATCCCGAGAGCCAAGAGCGACGCGGTCCACTTGTTCCAGACGACGATCGCTTCACGAATCAGTAGAACGGGAAACGCGTAGCTGGGCCAGGTGAGCACGAAGAACGTGAAGGTCGCTGCCGGCACGGTTACGACGGCACCGACGCTGGTCGAGCCCGTGAGAAACTCGACGCACGGGGTCAGCAGCACTAGGAAGGCGATCGGGGCCGCGTCTCGCACCAAGAGTGGAACGCGGACCTCGGGCTAAGAACCTGTAGCTCGGAGCGGCGCCCCGTCGCCCGCCGCCAATCTCTAAAGAAGTCGGGGTGACTTAGGGAAGCCTCATGGCAAGACCCGGCCCGGAAGGGGACGGTAGGTCGGATCGGGCCGTCATCGATTGGTTGCTCGAGAAAGACCAACCCTCGGTTCGCTACTTCACACTCCTCGAACTGCTCGGTAAGACGGAACGCGACTCTGAGGTGCGACGGGCGCGCGCGGCCATCCCGCGCGTGGGATGGGCCGCCGGGCTGCTCCAGCGGCAAAATCCGGACGGATTCTGGGAGGCCCGGAAGCCGCGCACCCTCCGCGAGTGGGCCCGCTTCCTCCAGTTCCCCCAGTTCCGGTCTACGATGTGGCCCGCCCTCGTCCTTGCGGACCTGGGCATGGATTCTCGGGATCCGCGGATACGAAAGATCGCCGAGCTGTTCTTCGAGTACAAGTTGCAGCTCAGCTCTCCGTTCAATTTCTTCACGGAGGAGGTCTGTGCGGTCGGAAACCTTGCCTCCATGCTGGTCCGATTCGGGTACGGCCATGATCGACGTGTGCGGAAGCTCTATGCATGGTTGCTTGAGGACCAACGCGAGAACGGCGGCTGGAACTGTGCGCCGGGCAAGCCGGGCACCCTGGACTGTTGGGAGGCCTTGGCCGCCTTCTCGGCCGTCCCGAAGGTACACCGCTCTCCCCAGATGCAGCGCGCCATCGATCGGGGAGTCGAGTTCTACCTCGAGCGTCGCCTTTTCCGAGAGGGAACGAAGTACGACCCGTGGTTCCGCTTTCATTACCCGACCCACTACTTCTACGACGTTCTGGTCGGCCTCGACGTAGTAACTCGGTTGGGGTACGGCGGCGATCGACGGCTCCAACCGGCCCTCGACCTGCTGGCGCACAAACGGCGCGCCGACGGTACCTGGAGCCTGGACCGAATTCACCCGGACGTGGGCCGGAGCCTGAAGCGGGATTACAGCGGAAGAGAGCTCAAGCCGTGGTCTCTCGAAGCCGCGGGCAAGCCCAGCAAGTGGATCACGCTCACCGCACTGCGAGTCCTGCACCGAGTCGAGCGGTCGGGCGGCGCGTCCCGCCGGCGGTCCCGCCGGCAATGAGAGAACGACCCACCTTAATTTAGGCGAGCGAGATTCCGAGGCGTGACGGACACTCGCCGTCTGGCGGCCATCATGTTCGTCGACATGGTGGGCTACACTGCTTCCTCGCAGGCGGACGAATCCGGGACCATCCGTCGGGTGCACGACGTCAATGCGCGGCTGCAGCCCATCATCGCCGCGGCGGGGGGTCGCAGGATCAAGTCCACCGGCGACGGCCTGCTCGTCGAGTTCGAGAGTGCGCTCCGGGCATCCGAGTGCGCAGTGGAGATCCAGCGCCGGCTCCACGAGAGCGGCTGGCAGGGCTCCGGGCCGCCCGCTCAGCTCCGCATCGGGGTCCACTTGGGTGATGTCGAAGAGCACGACGACGACATCCTCGGCGACGCCGTGAACATCGCCGCCCGGATCGAGCCCTTGGCAGAACCGGGTGGGGTCAGCATTTCGGGCGAGGTCTATGCGCAAATTCGTGGCAAGACGGCGACCCGGTGGGAGTTGACACCGCCAAAGGAGCTGAAGGGGATCAAACACGCAGTGTCGGTGTACCGCGCCCTCCTACCCTGGGAGGATCCCGCTGCCACCGCGTCGGGCCAGGACCGGAATCGGATCGCGGTCTTGCCGTTCGCCAATTTCAGCCCGGACGCGCACGACGAGTACTTCGCCGATGGGCTTACCGAAGAGATGATCACGGTCTTGGCTAAGATTCCGGACCTGCGCGTGATTGCCCGGACCTCCGTCTTTCCCTACAAGGGCACTCAGAAGTCGATGGGTCAGATCGGGTCCGAGCTCGGCGTCTCCACCATTCTCGAAGGGAGTGTGCGCAAGGCTGGGGACCGCATTCGGATCACCGCCCAGCTGATCGACGTCTCCACACAGGCCCACCGGTGGGCCGAAACGTACGACCGGAAGCTCGAGGACGTATTCGCAGTACAGACCGATGTCGCCACGGAGGTGGCCAAGGCACTCGAAGTACGCCTCGGCCACGGCGAAGATGCCCGACTGCCGGCCAGCCGACCGGTGGCGGCAGAGTCGTACCTTGAGTACCTTCGGGGACGCGCCATCATGACCCAGTCGCAATCGGAATCGAGCTTGAAGGAGGCCCAAGAGCTGTTCGAGCAGGCGCTCGCGCTCGATCCCAAGAACGCCCGGGCCGCGGCGGCGCTCTCGGAAGCCACCCATCTCATGGGACTCTTTCATCGGCGAGAAACACGCACGGTGAGCGACGCCAAGGCCCGCGAGCTGGCGGACCGGGCGATCGGTCTGGACCCGAATCTTGCCGACGGGCACAGTGCACTCGGCTTGATCCTCTACAGCTCCTGCGAGTGGGCGGCCGCGGAGCGCGAGGCGCTGCTCGCGCTCTCGCTCAACCCCAGCTTTTCCGACGTGCGGGTTTGGTACTCGCTCATGCTGGCGGAGTTGGGTCGGGGCGAGGAGAGCCTTCGGGAGATGTCCCTCGCCTTCGAGTCGGACCCCCAGTCCCGCGTCGTGGCCGGATTGCTCGTCATCCTGCTGCTCTGGCTCCGTCGGTTCGACGAGGCGAAGGTGGTGCTGGATCGGTATCGGCTCCTGGACTCCGAAGGGCGGCTCTACCATCTCGACTTGGCGCTCTACCACCTTTTGCAGGGCAACAACGACCTCGCCCTGGCCGAAGCTGCCAAGGGCGACTCCCTCGTGTTCGAGAGCGGATATGCCGGCCCTTCCGTGATCCGAGCTATCGTCCTCGCTCGGGTCGGCCAGGTGGACGAGGCTCTCCGAATCCTCCGCGCGATCGAGTCGCTCGCCGCCGTCCGAGGCTCCGAGGAAGCGATGGCCCTCGCCTACGCGCTCATGGGACGGTTGGACGAGAGCTTTCGCATCCTGGAGCTCAAGATGGCCACCGGCACTCTGGGCGTGCAGATGTTCCGTCTGGAGCCGCTCGCCGAACCGATTCGAAAAGATCCCCGCTTCGCCGAGATCTTGAAGAAAATGCGACTCGCGGAGTGACCGGCCTCCGGCGACCGACCTGTCCGGCTGCAACTCTCGTTACGCCCCGTCGCCGTCCAGGGGTCCCTCAGAGCGAATCCGTCAGGGCTCTAGATTCCGACCCGCTGCCGTACCGTATTCCACCGAGCCGAATCGACTTTGGCCGTGCCCAGGTCCGCCACGGCCTTCATGAATTGCGGCGGGGCTCCCTTCTTCACGGCACCGAGGAGGTCCGAGAGTTCGTTCACGTTCATCGCCGGAAGCATCCAGTTGAGGAGCGCCATGAGGCGGTCGGGCGGGAACATGCCGATGATCTTGCCCCGCATCGCTCCCTGCTCGGCATCGGTGATGTTCGCCTGCAACAGAGGAACCAGTTCGGTCTCCTCCCGGTTGAGATGCGTGATGTAGGCGGCGAACAGCTCGTTGGCCATCTGGTTGATCCGAACCCCGGCGGCGATCCTCTCCTCCGGTGAGCTCAACTCCAGGGCGTGGCGCGCGGCTCTCCCGATCTCCATTTCGCGCCGCGTGAACTCGTGGTGTTCTTCGATCAGGCGGTTGACCAAGTCCTTGGCGAACCCCGCGGAGGCCGGGAAGATGACCCCTTCCTCCCCTTCGGCATGATAGGCAAGGGCACACAGAATGCAGCCGACGGACTGCGCGGTGGCGAAGTTGTTCTCCAGGTCCGCCGCGAGTACCCGCGTTCCGGCTACGTCCGCAAAGTCATTGGTTTGAAGACGGGTCGAGAGGCCATAGATCATTGCGCGAAGCCCCTTATGCACCGGCGTAAAAAGGTCCTCTTTTCCTGTCATGTGGATCCCACGGAGAACGCGCGACCCAGCGTAGTTCCTCCATTTTAGATTCTCCGACGGCACCACTTGACGGCCTTCCTACTGGAAGACAGGGGAGTCCTATCTCCGCGAATGGGAGAGCCCGGAGGCGTGGCCGACTCTCCGGCCGGTCCGGCTCAACTCGATACCGGACCGCCGACTCTTGGGTCGGATCGTTTGACGACCTTCGAAAGGAACTCGGTCGCTTGATCCGCCAGCACTCCCGCCCGCTTCTTGTCGCCGGAGACACGAACGACCTCGGCCAGGCTGAGCAGGGTTTGCGCCCATTCGTACTGCCAGCCGAGGCGCTTCCACAGGGCGAGCGATTCCTCCAGCGAGGCCGTGGCCGCCGGCATTTCGCCGCGGTGTGCTTGGACCCAACCCTGGCTGCGCAGCCGGTAGGCGTTCCCAAGATTCTCGCCCAGGGTCTCGGTGAGACTCGCGAGCTCTCCCAGGTGGCGCTCGGCCTCCGAGAGCTCGGCCGCGTCCAAGTGGGCGCGTACCAGGAGCGCGAGCGTCTCCACAAGGAACAACGCGTCGATCGCCGGGGGACCGGCCCTCCGACCCAGCTCGTAGGCGATGCGAAGGTGTTCCACGGCCGAGAGCGGCTTTTGTCGGACCAGGGCGCATCGGGCCAGGACCAGTTGGACGTGCGCGCTCTCCGTCCAGTCTCCGCCTTCCGCCATCAAACGCTCGCCTTCCCACAAGAGCTTCTCGGCGCGGTCGATTTCCCCGCGGGCGAGGGCCACGTCGGCGAGGACCGCGATGGCGGTCGGTCGATCTCGCCGGGGGTCGCCTCCCACGAAGGCCCGGTGCTCGAGCGCCACTTGCTCCGCTCGATGGAGGTCGCCCGACCTCCACTCGATGTAGGTGATCAGGTTGCCCTTGACGAACATCTCGTTGAGCACATCGTGGCCCCGTCTCGCGTAGTCGACCGCGTCTTCGGCGACACGCAGCGCGCCGCGCGCGTCGCCGCGGATGTGCACGAGAGCCAGCGACTTCACGACCATGACGTCCGACACGACGGGACGGGCTCCCGATTTGGTCGCGAGCGCTAGGGCCTCCTCCAGGTACTCCCAGACTCTGGCGCTCTCGGCAGGAGGGATGGTCGACGCGAGCATTCGACGGGCGCTCGCTCCGATCCGGAATTCGTCGACCTTGCCGGCGATGTCGATCGCGCGCGTCCAGTTGGCGGCCGCCTCGGGCAGCCGAACCTCCTGATACATGACCAGGCCCATGGTGTCGTACAGTCGGGCGAGCTCGACGCTCGGTGGACCTGACTCCAGCAGGCGTCGAGCCTGTTCGAGATGCTCCGCGGCTCGTACCGGTTCGTTCCGATACGTCAGCCGACGGGCGATGCTGGTGTACACTCCCCCCGCCTCGGCGGTCAACCCGAGGCGTTCGTAGATCTCGGCCGCCTCTCTCAGGGTTCGGTACGCTTCGGAGTGTCGGCCCAGAAGGTCCTGCTGCTCGCCGATATTCGACATCACCTCCGCCCGTCGCCTCTCGTCGGGCTGGGACTCGAGCAGCTCCTGGGCGGTCGCGTACTGGCGGAGCGCCTCCTCCCGAGCGAACAACCGCACGGACTCCTCGGCGGCTTTGAGGGTATACTCGAGCGCCTTGTCGTACTCGTTGGCGAGGAGGAAGTGGTGGGCGAGCACGGCCGCCGGGAACTGCGAACCGGCCTCGGCCATGCCCTCCAATACCCGCGCCACCGTGGCGTGGTATCGGGTGCGGCGGACGAGACTGATCTCGTCGTAGAGGGTTTCGGGCACGGGCCGGTCCGTGAAGGCGTAGGCAGAACGGCCGGAGCCGGTGGGCCGCTCATCCAGGATGTGCGCCTGGATCGCCTCTTCCAGGCGAGGGAGCAGTTCGTCCGGAGCGATGCTCGTCACCCGCTGCAGCGCGTCGAAGGAGAAGCGGGGTCCCAGGACCGAAGCCTGACGAAGGACCTCCACCGTGGGCGGCGAGAGCCGGGCGAGCCGCTGACGAACGTCGGACTGGATCCCGGGCGGAAGATGGATGGCGACGCCCGGCTTCGGTCCCCAGCCGTCTTCGGTCCAAACCAGCGAGCCTTCGCCCGCGAGCGTACGGACGATCGCTTCCAGGATCATCGGGTTGCCGCCCGATTTCTCGTAGAGGCGTCCGGCCAGCTCGCCCCCGGACGCCGGAAGTCGGCCGCGGAGCATCTGACGCAGAAGCTGGACCGAGGCGTCCGCGTCGAAACGATGGAGGCGGACCAGTTCCATCCGTTGGTCGCGCACCAGCGCTTCGACCAGGTCCTCCAGCCCGCGCTGCTCCGGCGTCTGCTCGTCCCGATACCCCACCAGCACGAGGACGCGATAGTCCGCGAGACGGTGCGCGACGTACTCGAGCAGGTGGAGCGAGGCGCTGTCGGACCACTGGACGTCGTCGAGCAGCACGATGACCGGTGCCGCGCGACTCAGGTTCCCGAGCAGCCGGAGGACGCCTTCGAACAATCGCTCCTCGGACGGGACCTCGCCGGGCAATCCCTCCGGTTCCCGGCCCAATCGGGGCCCGAGCTCCGGCACGAGCTGGGAGACCTCGACGGCGCAGTCGACGCAGAACTTGTTCAGCATCGGGTTGGGAAGTTCCCGCGCCATCCGCCGGACGGCCTGCGACCAAGGAGCGAAAGGGGCGGAGATCCCACCCCGCTCGGCCTTGCCACGGAGGACGCGAGCTCCGTCGCGTTCCGCGAGGGAGATGAGCTCCTCGGCGAGGCGAGTCTTGCCGACGCCCGCCTCTCCGGTGAGGGCGATGGCCGACCCGCCCTTCGCGGCGATCCCGCTCCACGTGCGTCGAAGGAGCTCGAGCTCGTCCTTGCGGTCCGTGAACGGCGTCGCCTCCGATAGGCTGGGCGGGGTCCAGGGCAGCTCGATTCGGTAGACGCTCACCGGCGTGGTGATGTTCTTGAGCACCGCCCGCTCCACGACGCGAAACGGGTATGCAATCTTGTTCTGGACCTGCTCGAAGACGGGGCCGGTCACGCAGACCCCACCCGCCTCCGCGAGCGGCTCCACGCGGGAAGCGATGTTGACCGCATCGCCGTAGACGTCGTCCGTCGTGTGTACGACGTCGCCGACGTGAACGCCGACCCGCATCTCGATCCGCTCGCCAGACCCGTCGCGGTTCCTCTCGAACAGCAGCCGCTGGATCTCCACGGCGCACTCGGTAGCGTCGAGCGCGCTGTCGAAGACCACCAGCGCGCCGTCTCCCATCGTCTTGACCTCCGTCCCCGCGAAGCGGCCGAACACCGGGCGCAGGAGCTTTCGCTGCTCGTCGACGAGTTTCAGCGCAAGCGACTCGTCCCGTTGGGTCAGTGCCGACCAACCGACCATGTCCAGGAACATGATGGCGGCGAGTCGGCGCCGTCCGTCGGGCACGGGCCTCGCTATCGGCTCCGCGGACGGCCAGGACGCGTCACGTTACGGTGAACTTGCCCACCGCGACCTGGCCGCCCGGGTCCGTCGCGGTGACGGTCGTCCCGGAGGTGCCACTGGGAACCTTGAAGCTGCAGCTGAAGGTTCCCGCGCCTCCGGTCGTCAACGACCCGGTCTTGCAGCTCGAGACGGTTACGCCATCGAACACGAGGGCTACCGTGCCGAGGACCGAGAAGCCGGTCCCCGAGACCGTCACGGACGATCCCACGGCGCCGGAACTGGCGCTGAGCGTGATCTTAGGCGTGGTCACCGTGAACGTCGCGGTCGCCTTCGCACCCCCGACGTCGGTCGCAGTGACCGTCGTGCCCGAAGTGCCGCTGGGCACGCCGAAGGTGCAGGCGAACAGTCCCGCGCTCCCGGTCGTTAGTGATCCGAGTTTGCAACTCGAGATCGTCACGCCATCGAAGACGACCCCCACCTTGCTGGACACCGAGAAGCCTGCCCCGGCCAGCACCAGCGTCGCCCCGATGGGACCCTGATTCGGGGCCACGACGATCGCCGGTGTCGTCACGAGGAAGGCGCTGGTCGACTTCTGCCCTCCCGCGTCGGTCGCGGTGACCGTAGTCCCCTTCGTGCCGGCGGGCACGGTGAACGTACAGCCGAACGCTCCGGTCGAATTGGTGAGCAACGACCCGGTCGCGCATTTCGAGACCGTTACGCCATCGAAGACCAGCCCCACGGTGCTCGTCACCGAGAAACCGGTCCCCGCCGCCGTGACCGTCGCGCCGACCGGACCGAGGCTCGGGGCGACAGAGAACTTGAGCGCCGTCACGGTGAAGGTGCCGGTCTCCTTCACTCCGCCGGATCCGGTCGCGGTGACGGTCGTACCGGAAGTGCCGCTCGGGACTCTGAGAGTGCAACTGAACGTGCCGGTGGCCGTCGACTTCAGCGAGCCGCTCGAGCAGCTGGAGATCGTTACGCCATCGAAGACAAGCGTAACGGCCGTCGACGGCGAGAAACCGGATCCCGAGACCGTCACGTTCGAGCTCACCGGGCCCTGGCCGGGGGTCACCGTCAATCCGGTGGAGACGGGCGTGAAACTGACCGTTAGGGCTGCCGGCGCGCCGGCCACTGTCAAGGAGCCGGAGCTGGGCGAGGCGCTGTATCCCGTGACGGCCGCCACCGTGTAGCTGTACGTTCCGTTGGCTTCCGGGAAGGTTATCGTCGTTTCCGTCGATGACTCCGTGGTGGCGCCGGCCGTAACGCTCCAGGTCGTTCCGCTCGACAAGCCCGACTCGGTGAATGTGACCGCGTACGTCACGAGGGAGAAGCTTCCGCTGACGGTCACGGGAGCACCGGAGACCACGAACGGACTCGGCGAGAACCCCGACGGCTCGTACCGCTTGTCGTTCGTGGCCACCAAGAACGAGTAGCTGCCGTCGGCGAGGTAGGTGCTGAGGACGCCGGTAGCCCCCGTGGTCGAAAGCGACGGACCGCTCGTGACGTTGACATACCAGAGGTCGGCTGCCGGTAGCCCCGACTCCTCGAAGGTCACGTCGTAGGAGTTCTCGCTGTAGAGCAACGTGGGTTCGGTGACCGGACCTCCGTCGACCGTCAAACTTCCAGAATACGAGAGTGTGCTTTGGCCCCAACCGGGATTGGTCGCGACCGAGTACGAATACACTCCATTGACCTCCGTGAAGTAGAGGTAGTCGATCCCGCCGTCCGTGGTGAGGGACATCGTGGTGGCGCCGACGGTGACGGCCCACGTGAGTCCCGAGGGAAGGCCGCTTTCCGAGAACGTCACGACTCCCGAACCGACGGGGGCGTAGTCGATCGTCAGGCTCACCGGCGTGTTGCCGATCACCTCGAACGAGCCCCCGGTAGTGCTGGTGTATCCGGCGGGGACGATCGGAGTCCAGTTGTATTCGCCATCCGGCAACACGAGGTTGACGGACGAGTGGTCCGTCAGGACTTGATCGATCAGGATCGGGGCGGGGTCGCCGCCAACGGCCGGGAGCATACCGGAACCCCCCGTATTGCCAGAGGTTCCGCTTCCTCCGGTACAAGCACCTCCTCCACCGCCTTTCGCTGGTCCCCCGCCGCCGCCCTTCGCCGGGCCGCCGCCGCCCCCTTTGGCGGGCCCGCACGTGATGCTGAGCCCGTAGGTGCTGAGCTGCCCGACCAAACCGTGGGGACCGAGAGTAACCGTCGAGGCGATAGTGGTCAGCGGGACATAATCCCCGCCGGGGTGCACCGTGGTGGGTCCGGGATAGATGTAAGTCGAGCAGTAGTAACTGGTGCATCCGTAGCCGGTCACGGCGGGCTGGTAACCGGGCAGGGGATCGAGAAGGTTCCGCGCATTCTCATCGTACGGGATGGAACTCGTTGGGTTGTCCGCACCGTTGGCCCAGTTGAGAGCGAGACCGTAGTCCCACCACGAGTTGCCCCCCTGTGTGCTCCCGCCGACGATGCTGCCGCTGAGCGGGATTCTCGGGAAGAAGAGCGCATAGTTCGTCGCGCTGGCCACCTCGGGCGTGATGTTCCAAACGTCGTGTGGCCACAGAATTGGGAACTCGGAATAGAGGTCGAGCGGGAGCAGCCAGGCCGTCGTGGGAGTGGCGACGAGATTGTTGTAGATCAGGTCGTAGCCCTCGCCAATCTCGAGTCCTAGGCCCGAATTGTACGGCAAGAGCGGTAGACAGGGCGAGTCCGGACACGAGATCGGAGGGTCGGACTGGACGAACTCGTTACCCCAGACTGTGTTGTTCCCCCCGACATCTACGCGCGGCGTTCCGTACAGGCTGCCGCTTGCGTACATCAGCAACCCTTGGCCCTCGGTGAGGAAGAGGTTGTTCGACACCAGGTTGTCCTGGGATTCGTAGAAGATCACGTTGAACGAGTTGTAGGTGAGCGGGAAGTAGTTCTCGAGCCCGAACCAGCCCGAGACGTTGGTATAGTTGAGGGCCACCCCAGAAACGTTCCAGAACCAGTACTGGAGATTGTTGGTTTGGGAGAGATTGTCGCCGGGCGACGATTGGAAATCGTTGGTTGCTGTGAGGAAGCTGGGCGAGTTGTTCAGCTCGACCGAGGCGTTGGTGTTCATCAGGAACACGCCGGGAAACACCGGAAAAGCGTAGTCGTTGTAGAGGCCGAACTCTGATGAAAGGGTCGAGTACTGGTTGTTGTAGAGAACGTACGGATTCGTCGGAGTGCCCTCGCCCGACTGGGCCAGGGCGCCGATTTCCGCATTCGAGAACGCCCATTGGGGGGTGTACACCCCAAGGTATGGAGTTTGAGTCAGTATCACGGTCACCGTCATCGGCCCGGGACCAGTGATCGTCACGGTCTCAGACATCGGGCTGTAGTCGGCAAGCTCGAAGTCCAGTGAGTAGACCCCCGGCATGAGGAAGTAGGTGTTCGCCTCCATGCTCGGCGCGTAATCCCACTCGGAGACGATCGGGTTCGTGAAGGCCGGGGCGCCGGTGTAATTGAAGAACGAGAATAGATTGCCAGGGGAGGCTGCAACGGTCAGAGGATACGAGCCTTCGGGAGCTCCCGTATTCCACAGCCCGGTCAGGATCGACGGCCCGGTGGTCATGGTCGCGAAGTCATAGATGAAGATCCCGCCCGGACTATCCAGTGAATCGTTGCTCCAAGCAACATTCGCCCCCGTGGACGTTTCCCCCGTATCGCTTCCGTAGTTGTACGCGGAAGGGATCGGTAGATACGTCGTGCCGGTGTAGTAAGCGAGGGCGAGGTTGGCATCGGCAGTGCTGAGGTCCACCTGGCTACCCCCTCCCGGACCGCAGACAACCAACTCGTAGTCGTCCCAGAGGAGGACATGGTTGAACCCACGGCCGTCGGCGGTATAGTTCGAGGGGGTCGTCACTGGCCGAGGCGAGACGGGGGTTGTCGAATTGAAAACGACCCAGTCGTAGTTGTCCATGGTGAAGGCTTCCGATGGGTGCGCGTCGCTCGTCAGTGCGGCGCTGAACGAGACGTTGTTCCGGCCATCCCAAAGTGAAGAGTTCATTGTCAGCGTGAGCACGAAGGGATAGCTGACACGGTAGGGAATCGTGTAGTTGGCGTAGTAGAACCCGAGCGAGCTGTAGTCGTTGTGACCGTAGGGCCCGTGCGAGAAGATCGTGGGGGCGCTCACATTGTCCATCGGGGCCGAGAAGTTCCAGACGTTGGTGACGAGGATCATGAACCCCGTCGCGGGGAAGAAGGTCATCACATCCTGGGTCCAGAACTGGTAACCGGGGGTACCGAACAGCGTGATGTTCGTGAGTACGGCGTTCAGTTGGATGCTGTAACTGTCCGGCTGGGCCTGGTAGAGATCGGCGCCCTCGATTCCGGTCGCATTGGCTGCGATGTACGCTTGAAGTGCGGTGGTGTTGAGGACGGATGGAGTGGTCGCACCGTTTCCACTTCCGGTCAGGCCGTAATCAGCGATACCCATCGGGGCCGGGTCGCCGGTGTAGAGAGGAGCGGACGCACCGGTCGCGGCAGCTTCGGCGATCTGGGCTGGCGAGGCGGAAGGATGCGGCAGGTAAGCCATATCCGGATTTACCCCCGCCGCGCGGGTAGCGGCTAGGGCTTTCGCCGCCATCGTCGCCCCGATGTTCTGACCCCCCGAGGATGGCGTCGTCGGTGTAGGGTTGCCCGTTGCGGTCGAGTTACCAGGCAACGGACTCGCGATCGGGTTCGACTGCAGATTCCCGTAATGAGGGGCGGCTAGTCCCAACCACCCCACGACCGCGAGTACGGTAAGGGCGATGGTGAGGATCTCTTTCGCGCCCATGGGAGGCGGCCGATTTGGAAGTGCTGGAACCGGACCGTTGGATATCCTTCTTCCGATGACGAAACTGAGCAGTGCACGATTCACTTCGGACTAGGTCCGATTTTACGGAACAGTTCCCTCGAGACCCGGAGCTTTCCCGCCGCGTCGAACGTCACTGGCCGGAGGCCACCGTAAATTGTGGGCCCATGCGCAGTAGGATTTTGTCAGCGGAGTTCGAAACGAACTCCCCGGGCAGCTTGCACGAGGTCCTGGTTGCCTAAACCCCCGAGCAGCCCCTTCTCCGGGGCCCGGGGGCTTGGCCCAGCACCGTAGAGACGGCGCTCCCGCGGATTGCGAGAAGGCTGCAACTTGGACATGCATGACTCCGCATGGCTGAGCGGAAGCCTCAGAGGAGGCGTCTCCTCTCTCCCTCAAGGAGACGCCTCATGCAGTCGAACACGTACGTCGGGCTGGACATTCACCGCAAGTCGATCGTGGCCACCGCGCTGGACGAGGACGGGACTGCCCTCGATCAGCGGAAGATGGGGCCAACGGCCGCCGAGC
>JASHVA010000188.1 GCA_030039715.1 Thermoplasmata archaeon
AGCGCCACCGCCTCCGCGGCCGTGCCCACGAGCCGCTTGTGGTTGGAGCTCGGGCCGAGGCTCGTTGAGGCCGACACGTGGACCCCGAGAAGGGTGCGCGGCGCGAGGACCGGAGCGAGCTCGCGGACGGCCCCCTTCGTCACGATCAGGAGGTCGACGCCGCCCGCCTGGAGTTCGCGGGCGAGCGGCGCCAGCTCCTCCAGTCCGTCGATCGGCCCCATCGAAAAGGCATGATCGAGCGGTACGGAGAAGAGCTTCCGCTCCTCGGTCGGGAACAGGCGGCGCAGTCGGATCGTCTTGCCGTACATCGTTGATTCCTCCTTCGTTTCCATCGAAGGGAGGCTTCCGGGCAGAGCCGACCCGCTCGCGCGCTAGGCACGTCGGGGGGCGCCGTCCCGGCGCCTCCCGGTCACCAGAGCCAGGTCGAGGCAGCGCTCGCGCCCGCCGTCGCGCCCGTGCGCCGGTCGGTGTGGCCTGCCATCGTTGGTCGGGAGCGGCCCCCTTCTATTTATGCTTGCCCGCGGCGGCCTTCCCGTTGTTCGCCGCGAGGACGCCGTCGACGAGCAGGGCGTGGATCGAGAAGCCGCGCAGCATCTGGTCCCACATCTGCTTCCGCACCGCCGGCGAGTTCGCGAAGCCCGCGACGATCTGGCCGATCCACTCGCTGTGCTCGACGTCCGCCGTGACGTGGAGCCGGTAGTACTCGAGATTCTCCTCGGGAACGTGGTAATGCTTCCGGAACGCCGGCAAGAGCCGGGCGCACAGCTCGACGTTCGGCGGTTCCGAGGAACCGGCGGCGGAGACGTAGAACGTGTTGATCCGGTTCGTGTAGAGGAAGTCGTCGATTGCGACCATGGTGCTGGGTAGGAGCGGCGCGCCCTGGACCTCCGCCCGCGGGACTCCGATCCCCTCGCAGAACCGCAGCCAGAGCTCCGGGTGCCCGGGCTCCTTTCCCTTCGGGTCGCCGGCCTCCTCGACCAGCTGGTCAAGGATCATGCGACGGTACCGGTCGTTGCCCGGCTCCCAAGAGCAGTTCGAGAACCGCTCGGCCATCGCGATCGGGACCGACGCGAGCCACGGGTAGAACTGCTTGACCCACGCCTGCACGAGCGGCTTCGGCACCTCGCCCCGCTCGAGCCGGTCGAAGAACGGATGGGTCTTGAACGGATGGTTCGCCATCTTGTACTTGGTGAGCTCGTCCCGGAACTTCTCGCCCTCGAACCGGTCCCACGGAGCGTCCGACATCACCGGTCCGACCGGCCCTTCTTATTTGGGGCTCGAGGTTCCGTACGGAACCCCGCCGTTTATCGAGGGTCCGGCGGCTCGGACCGCGTGACCGGCGAGGCGAAGGCCCCGGGGCCCGTGCCGGACTTCGGTCCGCTCGCGGGAATCCGGGTGCTCGATTCGGCGCGATTCGTCGCGGGTCCGTGGGCGGCGACGTATCTCGGAGAGTTCGGCGCGACGGTGGTCCACGTAGAGGGGCCGCCGTTCGGGCCTCCGTACGCCGACGCGACCCGGTCGTTGCGCCCGCTCCTGCCCGGGGGAACGCCCGGGGAGGCCGTCTCCGAGTCCTGGGTGCAGTACTCCCGGAACAAGCTCTCCGTGGGCGTCGACCTGCGCCAACCCGACGGCCGCTCCGTCTTCCTCGACCTCGCGCGGGCGTGCGACATCTGGATCGAGTCGTCGCGCCCGGGAACGTACGACCGGCTCGGTCTCTCGGACCCGGAGCTCTGGCGGGCGAATCCGAAGCTGACGATCGTGCACGTCTCGGGGCACGGGAGGACCGGCGACCCCGCCCGCGTGGGGGCCCCGTCCTACGACCTCACGGCCCAGGCGTACAGCGGCTACCTTTCCCTGCAGGGAAAGCCCGACCCGGATCCCCCGATGCGCGCCGGCACCGCCCTCAACGACACCGTGACGGGTCTCGCCGCGGCGACGTCCGCGCTCATGGGGTACATCCACGCCCAGCGGTCCGGGAGGGGGCAGTCCGTGGACGTGGCGCAGTACGAAGTGTTCTTCGTCCTCCTCGAAAACATGGCGCTGGACTACTTTATGCGGGGAGTCGTGCGCGGCCGCTTCGGCACCGGGCACGCCCGACTCCACCCCTATGACGTCCACCGGGCCGCGGACGGCTGGGTGGTGGTGGCGGCGCCCACTCAAGAGTCCTGGCTTGCGCTGAGGCAGCTGATCGGCTTCACCGACCCCGCCTACGACGACCGGGACTACCGGCTCGCGCATCGGGAGGCGGTCGACCGGGCAATCGCCGAGTTCTGTCGGACGCGCAGCCGAGAGGAGCTGGAACGGATCGGACGGGAACACGACGTCGCGATCTCGCGCATCCTCGACATCGCCGACATCGCCCACGACCCGCACTATCGGGCCCGAGGGATGTTCACGGAGTGGGACGACCCTGTCGCCGGCCGGGTGAAGGGCGCCGGCGTCGCTCCCCGGTTCTCGGAGACCCCGGGCGGCGTGTGGCGCGGAGCGCCTTGGCTCGGACAGGACAACGCCGCGATCCTCGGCGGGTGGCTCGGCTACTCGGCCGAGCGGATCGCGGAGCTGCGGGCCCGGGGCGTCGTCGGCGAACACCCCCCGGGCGGCCCCCCGGGGAAGACCCCTCCCTTCTTCGTCCGCGAGGGGCTGTGAGCGCTCGGCTTCCTCCGCTCCCGGACGACCCGATCGTGGCCGAGGTGAGGCGGGCGGTCGCCGATCTCGGTCTCGCGGACCGGTACCGCAGCCTCGACCGCCGTCCCGAGTTTCCCCGGGCCGAGTTTCGGGCGCTCGGCGCGGCGCACCTGCTCGGGCTCCGGACCTCGAGCGCGCTCGGCGGCCGGGGCCTGCCGCTCCCCCGGGTCGGTGTCGGCCTCTTCCACCTCGCCTACGCGAGCGGCACCACGTTCGCGAAGCTCTCGCTCCAGCCCGAGTTCTCCTCCGTTCTCGCCGAGCACGGCTCCCCCGAGTTGATCGAACGGTGGTTCCGTCCAATGCTCCGGGGGGAGCGGCTCGTCGGGAACCATCTCACCGAGCCGGGCGCCGGGTCGGACGCCGTCGCGCTCGAGACCACGGCCACGCCGGACGGCGACCAGTACGTCCTCAACGGGCGGAAGAGCGAGGCGGCGTTCGCCGCCGACGCCGACGCGGCCATCGTCTACGCCAAGGTCCCGGCCGCGGGCGCGCGCGGCGGGATCACCGCGTTCCTCGTCCCGCAGGACCTTCCCGGGATCACCCGGAAGGCGGGCGACGGCGACCTCGGGGAGCGCTGGCAGCGCCGCGGCACCGTCGAGTACACGCGGGTCCGGGTGCCCCGCAGTCACCGCATCGGGGAGGAGGGCGCCGGCTTCGACTACGTGCGCAGCGAGCTCACGCGCGAGCGAGCGCTCCTCGGAGCGATCTACCTCGGCGTCGCCCGCGCCTCGTGGGACGAGACCGTCCGGTACGTCGGGGAACGGGTCGCGTTCGGAAAACCGCTCGCGACGCAGGAAGCGGTCGCGTTCCCGCTGGTCGAGGACGGCGCGTCGCTCGCGGCGGCCTGGCTGTACGTCGAGCGGACGCTGCACGACCTCGAAGCCGGAGAACCGGCCGACGCGGAGGCGGCGCTCGCGAAGTGGATGGCCGGGGACGTCGCACTGCGGGCGCTCGACCACGCGATCCAGTTCCACGGCGGGCGGGGGTACTCCCAGGCGCTTCCGCACGAGCAGCGGTGGCGCGACGTGCGCAGCGGGCCGATCGCGCACGGCCCGGCCGAGATCATGCACCTCGTGGCGGCGCGGCAGCTCTGGCCCCGGAAGAAGGCGTAGGCGTCGAGCTCGGCGTCAGGCGGCCTTCGTCGGTCGCGAGTCGCCCCGGCCGGGGCGGGCCGGCTCGGGGTTCGGTCGCTCCGCGCGCGGGGCGAACTGCTCCGCCTCGGTCGAGCCGTCCATCGCGAGCGTGGAGGTGAGGCCCCCCGAGAGGACCTGCGCGACGTCGTCGAAGTATCCCGTGCCGACGAACGACTGATGCTTCACCGCCGCGTAGCCGGCCTCTTCCGCGCGGAACTCGGCTTCCTGCAGCTCCGAGTACGCGGCCATCCCGCTCTCCGCGTACCCCTTCGCGAGCTGGAACATCGAGAGGTTGAGGGCGTGGAACCCGGCGAGCGTGACGAACTGGAACTTGTAGCCCATCTTCCCGAGCGACTCCCGGAACTCCGCGATGACGTCCGGCGCGAGCTTCTTCCGCCAGTTGAACGACGGCGAGCAGTTGTAGGCGAGGAGCTTCCCCGGGTGCTCGAGGTGGATCTCCCGGGCGAACCGCTCCGCCTCGTCGAGATCCGGGCTGGACGTCTCGAACCAGAGGAGGTCGGCGTACGGCGCGTAGGCGAGCGAGCGGGCGATCGCCATGTCGAGTCCTCCCGAGATCTCGAAGAAGCCCTCGGTCGTCCGCTTCCCCGTGAGGAACGGTGCATCGCGCGGGTCGATGTCGCTCGTGAGGAGCTTGGCGCTGTGCGCGTCGGTCCGCGCGACGAGCACCGTCGGGACCCCGGCGATGTCGGCGGCGAGGCGAGCGGCCCACAGCTTCTGGTTGAACTCGCGGGCCGGGACGAGGACTTTGCCGCCCATGTGACCGCACTTCTTCACGGACGCGAGCTGGTCTTCGAGATGCAGCCCCGACACCCCCGCCTCGATCATCGCCTTCGTGATCTCGAAGACGTTGAGCGTCCCGCCGAAGCCGGCCTCCGCATCCGCCACGATCGGCGCGTACCAGTAGATCGCGCCGTCCCCCGTGGCGTGCTGCTTCTCGTCCTCCCGCCGGAACGCGTTGTTCAACCGGCGGACGAGCGTCGGCATCGAGTCGGCGGGGTAGAGGCTCTGGTCGGGGTACGTCTGATCCGCGGTGTTCGCGTCGGCGGCGACCTGCCAGCCGCTCGCGTAGATCGCCGGCAAGCCGGCCGCGACCATCTGGACGGCCTGCGTGCCGGTCATCGCGCCGAGCGCCGGCACGTACGGTTCGCTCTCGAGCAGGC
>JASHVA010000028.1 GCA_030039715.1 Thermoplasmata archaeon
GCGGCGATCCACGCCTCCCCCGACTCGATCCGTTCCAGGAGTTCGGCGGTGATCGGCTCACCGTGGGCGACCCGCGACGCGAGGCAGGCGTCGGACGGCTGGTCCCAGTTCGGCAGCCCGCGCTCGCGAGCGACCGCACGGACCATCGACTTCCCCCAGCCGGCCCAGGCGAGCGGGTGGTCGAAGCCGGCCTCGTCCATCGCGCGGAGTCCGGGCCGGTCCTCCGCGAGGTCGTCGCGATGGACCCCGTCCAGGAGTTGCCGCAGGCCCCGGGCGAGCGCCTCGCGGCGCAGGACGTCGGTCTCGACCGACCGGCAGTGGTAGCAGCGGTCGGTCGGGTTCGCTCGATACTCGGGCCGTGCGAGCGGGTCGACCGGTACGACCGCGTGGTCGACCCCGACGGTCCGGGCGACGCGCCGCGCGCGCTCGACCTCCGAGCGCGAGACCGCCGGTCCCGCGAGCGTGACCGCCACGGCGTCGCGACCGAGCGCCTCGAAGGCGAGCGACGCCACCAGCGAGGAATCGACCCCGCCCGAGAGCGCGACGAGCGCCGGCCCGCCATCGGCGAGGCGACGGAGGAGCTCCGCCTCGGAGCGGGGCTGCTCGAGCGACACGGGCGAGAGGGCCATGGGGGAGTGTCATCAGGGGGCGGGCGGCTAAACCGTTTGAGTCGGGAGGTCGCGGAACGCTCCGCACGCATAAGTCCAAGAGCGAGCGCCCCCTCCGCGGCCCGATGCAGGCGATCCGCGACGGGGCCGAGTGGATGCTCCGGCTGGACGACGGCCAGGACCTCTTCGAGACGCTCGCGGGGTTCGCCGAGCGCGAGAAGGTCACGGCCGCGGCGGTCTTGTTCGGAATCGGCATGTTCCGCAAGGCGACGTTCGGTTACTGGGACGGCCAGCAGTACCGGCCCGAGGAGCTCTCCGTTCCGCACGAGGTCGTGGCGCTCCACGGATCGATCGCGCGCGCCGACGGGGCGCCGTCCGTCCACCTGCACGGGGCGGTCGCGGGCCCGGACCATCGCCTCGTCGGCGGGCACCTCCTGCGGGCGACCGTCGGCGTGCTGCAGGAGGTCGTGATCCGCACCTTCCCCGGTCGGACGTTCGGGCGCCCGATGGTCGAGAGCTGGGGTCTGCGGATGCTCGACCTCGAGCCCGGGGGAAGCCCGTAGGTCCCGCCGCCGTCAGCCCTTTGGGCGTGCCCCGTCCTAGACGTTGTCCCATGGCCGCAGCGCACGCGCTCTCGGGCATCGACCCGCGCCTGGCGGACGCCATGCACCGCCGGGGGGTCCGAGCCTACACCGAGATCCAGCGCCTCGCGCTGCCCGTCCTCGCCTCCGACGCGGACGCGCTGCTCCTGTCTCCGACCGGCACGGGGAAGACCGAAGCGGCGCTCCTGCCGATCCTCTCCCGACGGCTCGCCGAGCCGACCCCGCCGGTCTCCCTCCTCTACGTGACTCCGCTGCGGGCGCTCAACCGGGACCTCGAGCATCGCCTCGTCGCGCTCGTCCGCGAGGTCGGCCTGACGGCGGCGGTGCGGCACGGGGACACGAGCGCGAGCGCACGCGCGGCCCAGTCCCGCGCTCCGCCCGACCTCCTGCTCACGACCCCCGAGACGCTGCAGATCCTGCTCGTGGGGAAGCGTCTCCGCGAGAGCCTTCGAAACGTCCGGACCGTCGTCGTCGACGAGATCCACGAGCTCGTCGGGTCGGACCGGGGGGCGCAGCTCGGGCTCACGCTCGAGCGGCTGGACGCTTGGACCGGCCGCGCGGTGCGTCGCATCGGACTCTCCGCGACCGTCGGTAACCCGGAGGAGGTGGCGCGCTTCCTCTCTCCCCCGCCCCGGCGCGTCGAGGTCGTCGTGGCGCGGGAGCCCCGCGACCTCGTGCTCACGGCGCGCCGTCCGACGGACGACCGCCCGCCGCTCCCCCCGGCGCTCGTCGCAGAACTGAAGGCCGACGCGACCCTCCTCGGCGGACTCCGAGCGGTCGAGGAGGAGATCCGCGCCCACAGAACGACGCTCGTCTTCGTCAACACCCGCCCCACGGCGGAGGGACTCGCCGCGCGGCTCGCACGGCTCGCCCCGGACCTTCCGGTCGCCGTCCACCACGGCTCGCTCTCGCGCGAGGTCCGCGAAGAGGCGGAGCGGGCGTTCCGGGCCGGCGAGCTGCGGGCCCTCGTCGCGACCTCGTCCCTCGAGCTCGGGATCGACATCGGGGTCGTCGACCACGTCGTCCAATTCGGGTCGCCGCACCAGGTCGGCCGGCTGCTCCAGCGCGTCGGGCGGAGCGGCCACCGACGCGACCGCACGATCCACGGGGTCGTCCTCTCGCTGGACGACGACGACCTCGAGGAGGCGGCGGTGCTGGCCCGACGGGCGGACGAGGGCCAGGTCGAGGCGGCGTCGTGGCGGACCCGGAACCGCCTCGCCGCCGCGCAGCAGATCGTCGCCTCACTGCGGGCGGAGGGGACGGTCGACGCCGACCGGCTCTTCGCGACGCTCGGCCACGCGGCCGCGGTCGCCGACCTCACGACCGCCGAGTGGTCGGAGCTCGCGGCCTACCTGGTCGACCTCGGACTCGCCCGGCGTTCGGGCGGCGCGCTCACGTCGGGCCGGGGGACGCTCCACCGTTTCTACTCCTCGCTCTCGCTGATCCCCGACGAGCGGACGTATCGGCTGAGGGACATCGCCACCCGGCGCACGATCGGGACGCTCGACGAACGGTTCGTGCTCACGCAGATCCTCGCCCAACCCGAGGAGATCTTCCTCCTGCACGGCCGCACCTGGAAGGTAGTCGAGTACCGCGACGGCGAACTCCTCGTGGAGACGGTCAACGAGATCGGCCAGGAGCCGCGCTGGGCCGGGGAAGACCTTCCGGTCCCGTTCGACGTCGCGCAGGAGATCGGGCGATTGCGCCGCGAGGGGGATTTCGCCGAGTATCCGCTCTCGGAAGGGGACCGGGCCCGTCTCGAGGAGCGGCGTCGGGCGGCTCTGGGCGCGAACGCGCTCCCCACCGACCGGCGCGTGACCGTGACGGCCCGCGGGCGGGTGGTCGTGTACGGCGCCTGTTTCGGGACCCGGACCAACGAGACGCTCGCGCTCGCGACCGCAGGCCTCCTCACCGCGCGGCTCGGCGCCCGCGTCGAGGTCGCGGCCGTCGAGCCGATGTGGTTCGTGCTCGAGCTGCCGGTGGCGGTCGACTCGGCGACCCTGATCGATGCCTTCTCGGTCGACCCGACGACGGTGCGGGCGCTCGTCGAGCGACTCGTGCCGGCCGGTCTCGACTACCGCTGGGTCTTCCTCTCCGTGGCCCGGAAGCTCGGCGTCCTCCCCGCTTCCGCGGACCCGCGAGACCTCCGGACGCTCGAGCCGCTGCTCGGCGCGGCCCGGACGACCCCGCTCGGGGAGGAGGTCCTCGAGAAGACGCTCCACGACCGGTTCGACGTGCCGCACGCCGAGGAAGTGCTCGCCGGCGTCCGTGCCGGCCGGATCGAGGTCGTCCCCGCACCGCCCGCCCCCCTCACCGACGGTCCCCTCGAGCGGCTGACGTGGAGGACGCTTCCCGACACGCCGCCTCCCACGCTCCTCAAAGCCGTCCGCGAGCGGCTCGAGAAGGAGCCGCTCGTCCTCGTCTGCCTGCGCTGCGGCTTCGTCCGGACGACGACGCCCTCCCGGTACCGGGCCGAGGGCGGGAGCCGTTGCCTCCTCTGCCACGGATCGCTCTCCGCCGTCCTGTCGCCCCGCCGGACGGAGGAGATCGAGCGGCTCTCGCGGTACGCCCGCGATAAGTGGCGCCCGACGCGCCCGACCTCCGCCAAAGGGCGACGCCGGCCGCGCCGTCCGTCCCCCGAGCTCGAGGCCCTCGTGCGTACCGGCTACACCTCCGCGGAGCTCCTTGCCCACTACGGCGAGCGCGCGCTCCTCGCGCTCGCGGCGCGGGGGATCGGCCCCGAGACGGCGCGACGCCTCCTGATGCGCCTCTATCGGGACGATGACGCGTTCCTCACGGAAGTGCTCCGGGCGGAGCGCAGCTACGCGAAGACGCGGGCGTTCTGGGACTAGCCGGCCCCTCGGCCGAGCGCTTCGGCGAGCCGCTCGACCTCGGCCCGAGGCGCGTCGGTCCGAAAGCCCTCCGGCCGCGCGTGCGTCCGCCCGGCTCGGAAGCCCCGCGCCCGGAGGCCCTCGAGGAGGGCCCGCAACGGCGGGGGAGCTCGGAGCCGGAGGCGCCCCGCGAGCCGGTTCGCCTCGTAGTAGAACGGTACATCCACCGCCGACTCCTCGCGCCAGCGTTCGAGCAGGAGCTCGGTCTCGCGCGGGCGAGCCGCCCCGGCGGGGGGCGCGAGCTCCAGGACGAGCGGTCGGTCGTAGAGCGGACCGACCCACAGCGGCCCGAACGGACCCGGGTCGCCGAGCGGAGGGCCCGTCCAGCTCCCGGGTTCGAGCGTCTCCACCGGAGACGGGATCTCGTTCCTCGCATCGGGAACCAGCTGGGCGTACACTCGAACGTAGTGTTCCCGTACGTAGGCGAGCAGGGGCTGGAGGGCGAGGCCGTGGACCCGGGCCTCCCGTGCGAGGTACCCGATGAGGATCCTCAGTCCGGCCTCCGGGGCGAGTCGGCCCCGAACCGGCCGGGCGCCATACCGGCGCTCGCAGGCCCCCTTCTGGACGCCGGCGAGCACGACCATGTCCGTCGCCGTCACGGCGATCACGCCATCGGGGCGCACCGCCGAGAGCGCCGCGGGAACGAACGGTGCCGGCGTGCCGTACGGGTCGAGGTCCACGTAGTCGAACGCCGCCGCGGCGGGCGGGGTCCGGGCGTCCCGCCGCTCGGTGGTCACGCCCGGTCGACCGGCCGCGTTGCGCCCGAGAAGCTCCGCCGCCGCGTCGTTCGCCTCGGTGAGGCAGAACCGCTCGAACGCCCCGCTCTCCGCAGCGAGGCGGAGGCCCCGCACGCCGGTCGCGGCGGTCATCTCCCAGCCCGCCAGACGACGACCGAGCCGATGGGCCCACGCGGTGGCAAAGGCGACCGCGACGTCGCGGTCGGCGGCCATCGCGGGGTTGTAGAAGATCGGCGAGCGCGACCGCGGCCCCCGACCGGGCGGTACCGACGGCAGGAGGAGCTCGGTCGCGCCCTCGCGGCCGGGACTCAGTGGGACCGGCCCGTGATCAGGTGGACGATCTTGAACGCGAGGAGGTTCTTGTTGATCGGCGTCACTTCGAGGAGGCGTAGTTCGTCCCTCCGACGGATGTCCTGGAGGAGCGGGTTCCGGGATTTCTTGTGGAGGGTCATCACGATCGACTTCTTCGCGTCGAGGGTCTCGACGACCGCCTTCGTGAACGGCTCGCTCTCGACCTCCATCTTCCCGACCTCGTCGATGACGATCACGTCCGCCGACTCGCGGGCCTCGGCGAGCGCGCGCGTGCCGACGCCCTCGAGGGCGGCGAGGTTGACGCCGTAGCGGCCCGAGCGCACGCGGGACTTCAGCGACTCGTGCGCGAAGACCTCGTGCTCCTTCGTGAGCCAGTTCGTGATCTGGAAGCCCGCGCGCCGTTGCTTCTCGACGATCGGCTCGGTGACCATCCCGCCGACCTTCACGCCCTCCTCCTCGAGGAGCTCGATGATGCGGAGGAGCGTCTGCGTCTTCCCCGAGCCGGGAAGCCCGGTAATGCCGATCTTGACCGGAGGGGAGAGGCGTCGCGGCATGGTCGATAAGCCTGTTAGTGCCCGTATCTAGGCCCCCGCGCAATAAGAGCATATCTCAAGGAAATCCGTGCCGAACTCCGTACTCCCGGTCCGCTCGCGACTGGCCTCCGTCTATCCTCCCGGCGAGGATTCCTGGCTCCTCCTCGACTCCGTGCGCGTCGCACCGGGGCTTCGCGTCCTCGAGATCGGAGCGGGGACCGGGATCGTCGCCGTCGCGGCGGCCCGGGCCGGGGCCCGCGTCGTCGCGACCGACGTCAACCGGTTCGCGCTGTCGGAGCTCCGAAAGGTGGCCCTGCGCGACCGGTTGGCCGTCGAGGTCGTGCGCACCGACCTTGCCCGCGGCCTCGCCCGGTTCGACCGGGTGTACGCGAACCCCCCGTACCTCCCGACGCGGTTGCGGGAGCGCGACGCCGATCGATGGACGAACGCCGCGCTGGACGGGGGTCGCGACGGGTGCCGCGTGACCGCCCGGATCGTCCGGGAGCTGCCCCAGCTCCTTCGACCGGGCGGCTCGGCGTACCTCGTCATCTCCTCGCGGCAGTCGACGGCGCGCCTCGCCGAGATCCGGGACGGCTGGCGGGCGCGCGGAGGGTCGGTCGGGGAGGTCGTGCGACGGCAGCTCGAGGGCGAACGGCTCGCGGTCTGGCGGTTCGCCCTCGGCCGGCGGCGCCCCCCTACCGCGCTCGCGCGGCGTGGTCGAGCACGGCTTCGAGGAACCGGTGCCCGTCCCCGTAGCCGGCGGGCCCGCCGTGGCGCGACCAGTCCGGCGCCTGCGCGCGGAAGTAGGAGCGCTCCGGGTGGGGCATCAATCCGAAGACGTTCCCCTCGGGGTTCGTGAGCCCCGCGACGTTCCCGATCGAGCCGTTCGGGTTCCATGGATATTCGGCCGGTCCCCCGTCCGGCGCGACCCAGCGGAAGAGCACCTGCCCGGCCCGCTCGAGTTCCCGGAGGTGCGCTTCGGGGTCGCCCGAGAGGATCAGCTTGCCCTCCGCGTGCGCCGACGGCATCAAAAAGCGCGTCCCGGGCGGGACCCCTTGGAGTGCCGGGAAGGCGCCGCCGTCCCAGCGCACGAACGTGGGCCGGCACTCGAAGTGTCCGGAGTCGTTCGTGAGCAGCACCGCCTCCGGAGTGCCGAGGCGGCCCCCGCGGCGTCCGGGCAGGAGACCGAGTTCGACCACGACCTGGAAGCCGTTGCAGATCCCTCCGACGAGCCGGCCCGAGCGGACGAACGACTCGAGTTCGGGGCCGATCGACGCGCGCACGCGGGCCGCGAAGATCGCTCCCGCGCGCACGTAGTCGCCCGCAGAGAAGCCGCCCGGAACGAACAGGGCATCGTAATCCTCGAGGTGCCGGCGCTCGTCGGCGACGACGTCGCGTCCTTCGAGCTGCTTCAACGATACGATCTCGGGGCGAGCGCCGAGGTCGGCGAGGGCGACCCGGAGCTCTTCGTCGCAGTTGGAACCTTCGATCGAGAGGATCGCGGCCCGGAGGTTCCGACGTCCCACGCCCGTCGGAGCGGACGCCGGCCCTTAACCGTTCCCCGCCGCTAGCGACCCGGACCCAGGGGCGGCACGAGGTGGAACACCCGGATCGAACTTCCGGCGGGTACTCGGCGGCGCCCCGGCGGGAGCATCGCGTAGCCGGTCGCCCCCGCGAGGCTCGTGATGATCGAGGAACCGCGGAAGGTGGTGAATGCCCGCCCGTTCCGGAACGTGAGCGGCACGACGGTGGAGAGGCCGGGGGTCGGCGCCACGGCGTCGGAGCCGAGGACGGCGCGACCCTCCGTCCACCCCGGCCCCGGCAGGTGCCCGAGCTTCCGCAGGACGGGCAGCATCAGCCAGTACATGTTCACGAGGCAGGAGGTCGGATGACCCGGCATTCCGACCACGAGCTTCCCGTGGACGTCGGCCGCCAGCGTCGGCTTGCCGGCGCGAACGGCGACGCCGTGGAAGAGCAGCCTCCCGAGCCCGGGCAGTATGCGGGGCAGGTGGTCGCGCTCGCCGACCGAGCTCCCACCGGTCGCGAGGACTAGGTCCGACGTGCGCAGCGCGCGGCGGATCGCCGACTCGATCCGGCGGGGGTCGTCGGGCAGTGGAGGAAGCGGCCGGGCGACGCCGCCCGCGGCCTGGATCACGGCCGAGAGCGCGGCGTTGTTGCTCTCGTAGATCCGGCCGGCGACCTCCCGGGCGCCCGGGGCGAGGAGCTCGTTCCCGTTCGGCAGGATGGCGACGATCGGTCGGGCGAAGACGCGGACGTGGGCGATGCCGCTCGCCGCGAGCGTTCCGAGCGCCGTGGCGGTCAGCGCCTCCCCCCGGCGCGCGAGCACTTGCCCCCGGGGAAAGTCGTGGCCGGGTCGCGAGTAGCGCTCGCCCGGTCGGACCGGGTGGAAGAGGCGAACGCGGTCGCCGCGTCGCTCCACCTCCTCGAAGATCACGACCGCATCGGATCCTCGGGGCATCGCCCCGCCCGTGGCGATCGCGACGGCCTCGCCCGGACCGAGGCGCCGGGGATACGCCTGCTCGGCGAAGACCTCCCCCACGACCTCGAGATCGACCGGGCGGTGCGGTCGCGCCGCGCTCGTGTCGGGGGTTCGGACCGCGTATCCGTCCCAGGTCGCCCGGGCGAAATGCGGCACCGGCCGGGGCGCTCGGTAGGTCGCGGCGGCCACCCGGCCGAAGGCGAACTCGACCCGCAGCCGCTCCGTGCGCGCGACGGGGCGGGCGACCGCGAGGAGCCGGCGGCGCGCCGTCTCGACCGGGATCAGCCGACCGAACGCGTGCATCTCCATCGGTGACGTCTCCCTACCGCAGCCCTTCGAGCCAGCGGGCGGCCGCCCGATTGCCGGCCTCGAGGCAGCCCCTCAGTTCCTCGCCCGCGAACCACGCGGCGTAGAAGCCGCCCCGGAACGCGTCGCCCGCACCGACCACCGTACGCACGCGACGGGGGCGCCGACCGCGGACGTGGACCGTTCCGGCCCGGGACCATGCCGACGCCCCGTCGGCCCCCTCGGTGCGGACGACGAGGGGGACGTGATCCGACAGGCGTTCGCTCCCGCGCACGCCCAGTAGCTTCGCGACGTGGGCGAGCTCGGCCCGGTTTCCGAAGAGGATCTCCGAGCTCGAGAGGAGGCGTCGAAGCCGCCCGCGATCCCACCGGTAGTACACTTCCTGGGCGGGGTCGGCGGCTCCGCGGAGCCCCCGGCGCCGGCCCTCCGCGAGGAGCGCCAGCTGGAAGTCGGCGTCGCCCGTGGTCAGGTGAAGCCACGAGTACTCCTCGAGCCACGGGCGGCTCCGGGCGCGGGCGGGAGGAGCGGCCATCGGCCCCTGCTCCATGAGCGTCCGCTGGCCGCCGTGTCGGTCCTCGAGGATGTACGCCGTAGGCGTCGCGGAGGTCGGGACCCGCTCGACGCCGCGCAGGTCGATCCCGGCACGACGCAGGCGCTCCCAGAACTCCCGAGGGAAGGACGCTCCCACGCGCGAGACGAGTCCGGTCGCGACCCCGTAACGGGAGGCGGCGAGCGCGATGTTCGTCGCCGTCCCCCCGAGCTCCGCGCGATGGGCATCGACCGGGACCGTGCGGTCCGGAGGAGGGAACTCGGGGAGGCGCAGGAATCGGTCGACGTTCACGTGACCCGAAACGAGCAGCTCCCTCGGTCGCTCGTCGACCCCGACGTCCCGGGACACGTCCCGAGAGAGAGGGGCCGGCCGCTTAGCGCTTCGGGAGGCCGTCGGTCGGGCTTATGCGGTCCGACCCCTCCGGCGGCGGCCGCCATGCTGGTCGAGGGGGCGATCCTGGACGTCGAAGGGCCGCGTCCGGCGTACGTCCTCTTCCGGGAGGGGAAGGTCGTCGAGGTAGGAAAGCCCGGAACCGATTCCCGACGAGGCCGGGACCACAAGGTTCGAGGGATCGTCGTGCCGGCGCCGGTCAATAGCCACACCCACCTCGGCGACGCGGTCTCGGTGCGCGAGCCGCCCCGGGTACCCGTGGCCGAGCTCGTTCGGCCGCCGCACGGCTACAAATTTCGGCTGCTCTCGGCCGCGTCCGCGGAAGCGAAGTTCCGCGCCCTCCGGGGCGCCTTTCGTCGGATGGCCCGGGACGGCGTCGCCGCCGCCGTCGATTTCCGGGAGGAAGGAGTGGAAGGGGTTCGGGTCCTGCGCCGGGCCGCCCGAGGCACGCCGGTCCGCACGGTCATCCTGGGACGGCCCCTCGCTCGACCGGTGGACCCGCGCGAACTCTCGGAGCTCCTGCAGGTCGCGGACGGGGTCGGGCTGTCGAGCGCGCTCGAGGAGACGGAGAAGACTCGGACGAGCGTCGCCCGCGCCTGCCGGGCGCGAGGGAAGCGCTACGGGCTCCACGCGAGCGAGGCCCGGCGCGAGCTCCCCGACTCCTACCTCCGTCCGCGGCCGGACCTCCTCGTCCACCTCGCGAAGGCGACCGAGGACGATCTCCTGGCCGTGCGCGACGCACGGGTCTCGGTCGCGGTCTGCCCGCGGTCGAACGCACTCTTCGGCCGGCAACCGGACCTCGCCGCGATGGAACGTCTCGGCCTCTCCGTGCTCCTCGGCACCGACAATGCGATGTTCCACGCGCCGTCGATCTGGCGGGAGCTCGAGTTCGCGTACGTCGGCACCCGTCTCCGCCAACGTCCCGCGTCGGCCTCGTTCCTCGCCCGGGCGGCGCTCGTCGAACCGTGGAGTTGGCTGAACGAGCCCGCGGCGGCGCGCGTCAGCGAAGGGATGCCGGTGCCGCCGCTCGTCCTCCGGCTGCCGCCCGAGGACCCGGCCTACCAGGTCGTGACCCGCACCACCGAACATCTTATCGTTCCGGTCGGGAGCCGGAGGCCGGGTCGATCCCCACCGTGAAGAGCGACGAGCTGTTCGCGCTGTTGCGACGACGGGGAGTGCTCTGGCCGTCGGCCGAGATCTACGGGGGCGCCCAGGGTCTCTACGACTACGGCCCCCTCGGCGCCGCCCTGAAGCGGCGGGTCGAGGAAGCGTGGGCCGCCTGGTTCGTCGGGCTCTCCCACGACTACTATCTCATCCAGCCGGCGGAGATCCTCCCCGAAGCGGTGGTCCGTGCGTCGGGTCATCTCGAGAACTTCACCGACCCCGAGATCACCTGCGAGAACTGCCACACGGCGTTCCGGGCGGAGACGATCCTGGAGAAGGTCCGCCCCGAGGGGGTCGACGGGCTCCTCCCGACGCAGATCGCGGAGATCGTGAATTCGCATCACTTGAAGTGCCCCAACTGCGGCTCGCCGGCGCTGAGCGTTCCGCGGGCGTTCAACCTCATGTTCGCTCTCGACTTCGGCGTCTCGGGCAAGGAGCGCGCCTACCTAGCGCCCGAGACCGCTCAGGGGAGCTACCTTTCGTTCGCGCGGATGTGGGACGTCGGCCGCCGGGCCCTCCCGCTCGGCGTTGCGGTCATCGGCAAGGCGTACCGGAACGAGATCGCCCCGCGCCAGGTCCTGTTCCGAATGCGTTCGTTCACGCAGGCCGAGCTCCAGATCTTCTTCGACCCCGCGCACTTCCTCGTTCCGTTCGAGCGGGCGCGCGACGAGAAGCTCCCCGTCCTCCGCGTGCCGCGGCGCGAGGCGGGCCAGGAGTCGCCCGAGTGGGTCGGCGCCGCCGAGTTGGTCGCGAGCGGCCTACCGGAGTTCTACGTCTACCACCTGGTCCACGTCTTCCGCTTCTTCCGGGACGTGCTAAGGTACCCGGCGGAGCGCATCCGGCTCTTCGAGAAGTCCGACCAGGAGCGGGCGTTCTACAACCGCATCCAGTTCGACGTCGAGGTGCACCTCGAGAGCCTGAACGGCTTCAAGGAACTCGGCGCGGTCCACTACCGGGGGGACTACGACCTCGGACGCCACAGCGAGGGGTCGGGCCGGGACCTCTCGGTCACGCCGACGGGTGGCTCGAAGCTCCTTCCCCATGTGCTCGAGCTCACGTTCGGCGTCGACCGGAACGTCTGGGGCCTCGCCGACACCCACCTCGCGAAGGACGGCGAGCGGACCGTCTGGCGGCTCCCGCCGTACCTCGCCCCGGTACCGGTCGGGGTCTTTCCGCTGATCGCCAAGGAGCAGGCGCCCTACGCGCTCGCCCTCGCGGACACCCTCGCGGCCGCGGGCGTGCGGACGCAGTACGACGACGCCGGCACGATCGGGAAGCGGTACGCGCGGATGGACGAGGCAGGGACGCCGTACTGCCTCACGGTCGACGGGCCGACGGTCGCCGACGGTCCGGAACACGACACCGTGACGTTGCGCGACCGCGACTCGAAGGCGCAGGAGCGGGTCCGGGCCGCGGACCTCGTGGCTCGCCTCCGACCCGCCCTCGAGCCCCCTCGCCCGGCCCGCTCGTGAGCTCCCGGCCACCGGAGAACAACGCATATACCCCGACTCGCCTAGACGAGCCCTAATGGCGACCGGAGGAGGGACCCCGCCCGCTCCGGCTCCGGCGTCGACGCCGCTGATGCACCGTCAATCGCGGTGGCTCGGCCAGGGGTACGCCGACATCACGAAGCTCCGCGAGCTCGCGGCGAAGCACGACCGTGCCGCGGGCCGGATGAATCAGCGGGCGTCGCGGATCAATACGAAGATCGAGAAGCTGCGGCACCAGTCGACCCTCCTCCGCGAGAAGGGCCAGCGGGTGCTCGCCGAGATCCCCGAGATCGAGCAGCAGATGAAGCAGCACGAGCGCGACATCGAGGCGAGCACCGGTCGCGCCGGCGGTGCCCCGATCGGTTCGGACGTGACGAACCTCCACTACCGGATCCGCAAGCTCCAGCAGAAGATCGTGGACAAGCAGCAGAAGGCCCGCACCCTCGAGCACCGGGCGGCGATCAAGACGCAGAAGACCGCCGAGCTCAAGGTGAAGGTCGACCGGTACCTCGAGGCCGCGCGCCTCGAGGAGCAGGAGGCGAACGCCTTCCGCCAGCGGGCGGATCGCCTGCAGATGGTCACCGAGACGGACGTCGCCCAGAACCTGAAGGCGAACGCCGCGCCCCCGGCCGACGGCGGCCCCCGGCCGCCATGAAACTCATCGTCACCGTCGGGATGCCCGGCTCGGGAAAGGACGAGCTCGTAGCGGTCGCGCAGTCGATGGGCCTCGCGACCCTCAAGATGGGCGACCTCGTGCGCGACGAGACCCGGCGACGGGGCCTCCAGCTCACGAACGCGAACGTCGGCCGGGTCGCCGCGGAGGAGCGCGACAAGCACGGGCCCGGGGTCTGGGCCCAGCGGGCGCTGCCGAAGCTCACGGAGACCCGGATGCTCGTCGACGGCTGCCGCTCCGACAGCGAGGTCTCCGTCTTCCGTCATAACTTCGGGGACCTCTACGTCCTCGGGATTTTCGCGTCGCCCGAGACCCGCCACGACCGCATGGCGTCGCGCCACCGCTCCGACGACGTCGACCTGCAGGACTTCTACGACCGGGACCGCCGCGAGCTGAAGTGGGGGATCGGGAACGCCTTCGCCCTCGCGGACGGGATGCTGGTCAACGAGGGGACGCTCGACGAATTCCGACGCAGCGCCCGCGCGACGATCGAGCGCATCCTGCGCCGCGACGACGACGACTAGTCCTCCGCGATCGTCTCCGGGCCCTCGCCACCGAGGAGCTCGCGGACGAGTTCGAATCGCTCGCGGTCGACCACGACCGCCACGCGGCTGCGACCGTCGCCGAGTCGGCGCGCCCCCCGGGCGAGGTGCCGGTCCCGCGCCCGGGCGAAGTCGCGCGAGCCCCTCCCGCCGGCGACCTCCCGGTCCCAGGCGAGCGCGAACTCGTCGGGCGTGGACGGGGTCGGCGGGCGACGCGAGACCGAGCGCTCCTTCACCGTGCGGCGGACGAGCTCGACGTAGCCGATGTGCTCCGTGAAGAGCCGGGCCGTCCGTTCGTCGCTCGGGTCGAGCGGCTCGATCGGGATGCCCGTACCCTCGGCCCAGCGCAGGAGCTCGACGTACGCCGGATTCGGCACGCGGACCTCCCCGAACCGGGCGAGGCCCCGGACCTCGCTCGTCTCGGTCGAGGTGAGCGGAACGACCGGGTCGGCCTCGGAGCGGACGAAGTACTCGCGCAACGAGGCGAGCTCGTCGCCCGAGAGGCCGAGCCCGATCGCTTCCGGGGCGTAGCTCGCGAGGTCGGCGAGCATCGCGGGGACCTCCGCCGCGAGGCCGCGGACCGGCGCGAGCAGGAGCACGTCGCTCTCGGCGCGAAGTCGCGCGGACCTCACGGCCGTTCCCGCTCCGAGATCTCCTCGAGGAGGTCGTCCCGGTCGCGGTGGCGCTTCAGCTCGGCGACGTTGAGGATCGGGACCCCGAGGATCGACGGACGGTGCACGGGCTCGCGGACGACGAACATCGCGTGGCCCTCGGCCACGCGCGCAAGGCCGTGCAGGATCTCCGCCCGGTGGAGCGCCGCGCGCAGGCTGCCGACCGAGGCGAGCAGGATCTCGGGGGTCCGGGTGAACGCATCGAACGGGGCCCGGACGGTGACGACGACCTCGAGCCCGAGGTCGTCCAACCGGTCGAGGACCCCGTCGCGCAACGGGTCGCCCGTGCGCGTCCGCGGCCGGGGGCTCGCCCCACGGGCTTCGCCCTCCGGCGGGGAGGAGGTCGGCGGAGGAGAACCGGCCCGCTCGCGGGTCGGGGGCCGCGCGAACAGCTCGATCGGCCGGACGATCGGCTCGCCGAAGAACGATTCGATACGCTCGATGACTCCGAGCTCCGCGCCCGCGCCCTCTTCGTAGAGCTGGATCGCCCGGCGGGAGACCCCGGCGACGCTGGCCAGGGTCCCGAGGGAGAGACCCCGCGCGCGACGGAGGACGCGGAGGCGGTCGCCGTCGACCCGGGCGAACGTACCTCCCGGGCTCGCGTAGAGGAACGGGGGGAGGGCCTTGTCGAGGTACTCCTGGAGCGTCTCCTCGCTGATGATCGGGACGCCGTAGCGCGTGTAGACGACCCCGGCGTCGAGTTCGGAGGCGCCCGACGTCTGGCCGACCACGATCACGAGCGCGGGGAAGAGCCGGCCGAGCTCGAGGAGCCGTTCGGCCTCCTCGGCGTCGAGCGCGTCGATGTTCTTCAGCACCTTGACGAGGAGCAGCGTCGAGTCTCGTCGCGCGGCCAGGTCGAAGCTCGACGGTCGAACGCCGTGGGTGTCCGCCACGTAGAAACCGGCCCGCTCGAGCATCTGCTCCAGGTGCTCGATCCACCGCTCGCGCGAGCGCTGTGCCACCGTCGTCCCCCCCGACTATCGAGTCGGCCCCCCTATATGAGATAGGTCGTTTCTCCTCGAAGCGAGGCGGTTCCACCGGGGGCGAACCGTCTTGGCCCCCGGCTCCGGTCGCCCTCCGTGCCCGCATCGCTCCGGCCGATCCCGGACGCCGCCGCGCTCCGGCTCTCGGGAGACGCCGGCCGTGCGAGCGTGCTCGTCGCCGACCTTCACCTCGGGCTGGGCGGGACCCCCGCACGGCCCGGGGGCCCGCCCGAGGGCTCGGCGGAGCTTCTCGCCCACCGTCTGAGCGCGCTCCTCCGAGGGGCCGACGCGTCCTCGCTCGTGATCGCCGGCGACGTGAAGCACCCGATCGTCGGCGCGCCGCCCGGTCTCCGACCGGTCCTCTTCGACTTCTTCTCGTTCCTCCTCGAGGCGGGCTACGAAGTCGACGTCGTCCTCGGCAACCACGACGTCGGCCTCGCCCGCTTTCTCCCGCGAGAGGTCACGGTCCATCCCGCAACGGGCCTCGTGCGGGACGGCGTCGGGATCTTCCACGGCCACCGCTGGCCCTCGAACTCCGTTCTGCGGGCGACCCGACTCGTGACCGGGCACCTCCATCCCGGCTACCGGCTGGCCCCGACACCGGGAGATCCGAACGGGAAACGGCCGTGCTGGGTCCGCGTCGAGATCGCGCCCCCACCGCCCCGCACGATGCGCCGGAAGTCCCGCCACGCCCCGCTCGCCGCCCGCGAGATCGTCGTCCTCCCCGCGTTCAACCCGCTCTCGGGCGTCGAGTCGCTGAACCGGGAGCGGCCCGCGCGGGGCCGCTCGTTCCTCTTCGGCCGGTTCCTCTCCCGGGGGACGGCGCGCGCCTACCTTCTCGACGGCACCGACCTCGGCACGATTCCTACGCTCGGCCCCCCGCGCCCCGCGCGGCGAGCAGCGGGCCGAGCTCGGCCGGCTGAGTGATCGGCGGGGCGCAGGCAGTCCCGAAGCAGACGAGCGCTCGGGGACCGGAGGTTCCGCCCCGAGCCGCGAGTTCCTCCGGCAGGGAGAACGGCGGGGGCGGCGTCCCGCGAAAGACCCACACGTTCGGGTGCCACGCTCGCCGCGCCGCCCGCCAGAGCGCGTCGGCCTCGGGCCCGTCGCCCTCGACCACGACGGTCGCGGGCTCACCGAGGGCGAGTCCGGCGGCGAGGGCCGAGCCGGCGGCGAAGAGGCCCGCTCCCCCGACGCGGGCGGCGATCGGCGCCAAGAGCGTGGTGGCTTTCGTCCGCCAGCGCTCGTCCTTGAGGAGGGCGGCGACCCGGAGGAACGTCCCGGCGGCCGCGGCGTTCGCGGAGAGGTGCGGGCTGTCCTCGAGCGGGTAGCTCGGTTCGCCGAGCCCGCCGACGCTCGTCCCATCGTAGAGCCGGGGCGAGAGGTCCCGAAAGAGACCGTCCTCCCCCCGGAACTCGCGGTCGATGAGTTCGAGCAGTTCGACCGCGGGCCGGACGAAGGCCGGCTCCGCCGTCACGCCCGCGAGCTCGACGAGACCCCATGCGAACGCGACCTGGTCCTCGAGCAGGCCGAAGCCCTTCGGACCGCCGGACTCCAGTCGGTGCGCGATCCCCTCCCCGGGGCGGTACGCCTCCCGCAGGAATCGTTCGGCCGCTCGCCGGGCTTCGGCGAGCACGACCGCGTCGCCCGAGAACGCGGCGTACCGGGCGAGTGCGCCGATGAAACGGCCGTTGATGTCGCTGTAGAGCGCGCGGTCGACGGTCGGCGACGGCCGGGCGGCCCGGGCCCGTCGCAGTTCGGCGACGACGCGGTCGATCGTCGTCGCGGGCGCGCGAGAAAGCGAGAGACCCTCGGCCGCCTCCTCGGCGGAGAGGGCCCGGAACAGGACGTTCCGTTCGGGGTCGTGGTGCATCCGGCCGTCGGTGCCGACGCCGAAGAATCGATTCGCGAACCGAAGTTCGTCGCCCGAAAGGACGTCCTTGAGCTCGGGGCGCGTCCAGGTGAAGTAGTTCCCGTCGTCGCCCGGAGCGTTGTCCGCGTCCTGGCTCGCCCCGAATCCCCCCGCGGGGTCGGCGAGCGTCTCCCGGATCCAGCCGACGGTGCCCCGCGCGGTCTCTTCGAACCGCGGCTCGCCGAAACGCTGGGAGCCCTCGACGTATCCGGCCAGGAGCGCCGCGTTGTCGGTGGCCATCTTCTCGAAGTGCGGGATGTGCCAGCCTTCGTCCACCGAGTACCGGTGGAACCCGCCGCCGACCTGGTCGTACATCCCCGAGTCGGCCATCCGCCCAAGCGTCTCGCGCGCCCGCTCGGCTGAGTGTGGAGTACCGTTCGCCCACCCATCCCACAGGAGGAACGAGATCGCCGTGGGATGCGGGAACTTCGGCGCCATCCCGAATCCGCCGTTGACCGGGTCGTACGCGGAGAACAGCGCGGCGCGGATCCCGGCGACGAACGGAACGAGGTCGCTCGCTCCGCCGGCGCGCCGCTCGCGCGTGCGCTCGAGCACGTCCTGGATCGCGCGAGCGTTGTCGCGGATGCGATCCGGTTCCTCCGACCAGAGTCGGGCGACCTCCTTCAGCACGCGGCGGAATCCGGGTCGCCCGTGTCCGTCGGTCGGCGGAAAGTAGGTGCCGCCCAGGAAGACCTCGCCGCTGGGCGTCAGGAAGCCCGTGAGAGGCCAGCCGCCTTCGCCCGTGAGGGCGCTCACCTGTCGCTGGTAGCGGCGATCCACTTCGGGATTCTCGTCCCGGTCGACCTTCACGGCGACGAAGTGCTGTCGAAGGAGACGAGCGACCTCGGGGTCGGTGTAGGTGCCTTCGTCCATCACGTGGCACCAGTGGCACCACGACGCGCCGATGTCGAGCAGGATCGGCCGCCCCGTGCGCTTCGCGAGCTCGAACGGCTCCGGACCCCACGGATGCCAGTCGATCGACTGCTCGGCGGCGCTCCGAAGATAGGTCGACGAAGCCCCCGCGAGGCGACGGGCGCTCCCCGTCGGCTCCCCTTCCGCGCCCACGGCCGTACGGGTGCAAGTGGGCACTTACGGTTGTCGTCGTGCGCGTCGGGAAGCGACGCACGGCGCGTAATCCACTGACGAGAGCGTTACTGCCCTCGGCCCCGTTATAAGCAGGACCCGAGTGCCCGCGCCGAGGAACCTCGATGGAGATGCAACCCGGCCAGATGGCCTACGACCGGGCGATCACGGTCTTCTCGCCCGACGGGCGGCTCTTCCAGGTCGAGTACGCCCGCGAGGCGGTCCGCCGGGGGGCGACGACCGCCGGGGTCGTCTACGGGAATGGGGTCGTCCTGATCGCCGACCGTCGGATTCCGAACCCCAAGCTCGCGGAGGCGGCGAGCCTCGAAAAGATCCATCAGATCGACGAGAACATCGCCTGTGTCTCCGCGGGCCTCGTCGCCGACGCCCGCGTGCTCGTCGACTACGCTCGGCTCTCGGCGCAGATCAACCGGGTGACGTACGCCGAGCCGATGACCGTCGAGCTGCTCGTCCGACGCATCTGCGACTACAAGCAGCAGTACACTCAGTTCGGCGGCGTCCGCCCGTTCGGCACGGCGCTCCTGGTCGGGGGATACGACGACAGCGGCGTGCATCTCTTCGAAACGGAGCCGTCCGGCTCGCTCACGAGCTTCCGGGCGGCCAGTACCGGCGGCAACAAGGCGCCGGTGATGGAGCTCTTCGAGCAGAAGTACAAGGCCGGCATGGACCGCGACGCGGCGATCCTCCTCGCGCTCGAGGGGCTCCGGGCGGGTCTCGACGAAGGCGGCACGCTCGCCCAGGTCGAGGTCTGCACGGTCGAGGTCGACAAGGGGATGACCCGACTCGCGGCGGACGACATCCAGAAGTACGTGGCGCGACTCCCCGCGACGGGCGCGGCGGGCAAGACCGGCAAGTCGTAGGCCCGGCGCGCGGGGGGATACCGCCGAATGGTGAAGGTCGAGGACGCGGTGATCGCCCGCTGGGAATCGGGGGGCTCGCGCTTCGAGGTCCTCGTCGACCCGGCGGCCGTGCAGGACCTCAAGGACGGCAAGGCCGTCGACCTCGCGGACAAGCTGGCCCTGGACCAGGTGTTCAAGGACGCGAAACGGGGCGACAAGATCTCGGAGGAGCACCTCGAGAAGACGTTCCACACGCGCAACCTCGCCGCGATCGCGAAGCAGATCGTCTTGAAGGGCGAGGTCCAGGTGACGACGGAGCAACGGCACCAGCTGCAGGCGGCGAAGCAGAAGCAGATCGTCGCGACGATCGCGCGGAACGCGATGAACCCGCAGACCGGCGCCCCGCACCCGCCGGCCCGGATCGAGGCGGCGATGGCGGAGGCGAAGGTGCACGTCGACCCGTTCCGCCCGGTCGACCAGCAGGTCCAGGAAGTGATCCAGAAGCTGCGGCCGCTCCTCCCCATTCGGCTCGACGTCGTGAAGGTCCGGGTCAAGCTTCCGGCGCAGCACTACCCGCGCGTCATCGGGGAGCTCAAGGGCCTCGGGCGGATCCTCGACGAGCAGTGGCTCGGCGACGGCTCCTGGAGCGGCATCATCGAGATCCCCGCCGGCGTGCAGACCGAGCTCTACGAGAAGCTCAACGCGCGCACGAAAGGTGCCGCCGAGACCGCTTTGGTTAAATAGGCCACCTCCGTCGCGCGGCCCGGTGCAGCAGGAAAAATGGGTAATGGCCATCGTTCCGGCCCCCGACGTCGGGGCCATGGGGGCTCAGCCCCGCATCGCTCCGGCGAGCGCATACTAGTCCTGCCGGGAGAGGAACTCCCGAGCCAGGGATTGAAACCCGGATCCGGCACGTACCGGGTCGGCGGCAAGGTCTATGCGAGCATCCTCGGGTTGCTCTCTCCCCGACCGCCGTTCGTGCAGGTCGTCCCTCTCTCCGGGCGGTACATTCCGAAGCCGAGCGACGTCGTCATCGGCACCGTAACGGACGTCCAGGGGACGTTCTGGTTGCTCGACATCGCCGCCCCGAGGTGGGCGCCCCTCCACATGACCGGTACCCCGTGGAAGATCGAGGTCGGCGAAACGGAGCAGTACCTCCGGGTCGGCGACTCGGTCCTCGTGCGCGTCGAGAACCTCGACCCGACCGGACGGATCGGCGTGACGATGCTCGGTGAAGGGCTCGGCAAGCTCGAGGGCGGCGCGATCGTGCAGATCACCCCGGCGAAGGTGCCGCGCGTCGTCGGTCGCGGCGGCTCCATGATCCAGACGATCACGCGGCGCACCGGCGCCCAGGTGGCGGTCGGGCAGAACGGACGCGTCTGGGTGAGCGGCGACCCCGAGGCGATCCTCCGGGTCCGCGAGGCCCTCAAGATGATCGCCGACGAGGGCCAGCGGAGCGGGCTCACGGAGCGGGTCGACAGCTACCTCAAGGCGACGAGCCCGTCCGGCGACGCGGGGATCGAGGAGCCCGCCCGGGAGAGCGCCCGCCGGGACGCTCCGGACCCGCCGTTCGCGCGTCCCCCGACGGACGACGAGCCGACCGACCTCGACGACGCCGACGAACGACCGAACGACGCAAGCGAGTGAATCTCCAGGAGTGAAACATATGGGAAGCGTGGGAGCGAAAGAGGTCCCCGTCCTCCTCAGCCCCGAGGGGCTGCGGATCGACGGGCGACGCGTGAACGAACTGCGGCCGATCCGCATCACGGCGGGGCCGCTGAAGCATGCCGACGGCTCGGCGTTCGTCGAGTGGGGCCAGAACAAGGTGATGGCGGCGGTCTACGGGCCCCGCGAGGTCCACCCCCGGCACCTGCAGCAGAACACGAAGGCCGTCATCCAGTGCAAGTACAACATGGCCGCCTTCTCCGTCGACGAGCGGAAGCGGCCCGGACTCGACCGCCGCTCGCAGGAGATCTCGAAGGTGATCGCCGAGGCGTTCGACTCCGTCGTCTTCGCCGAGGAGTTCCCCCGGACGAGCATCGACGTCTACATCGAGGTCCTGCAGGCGAACGCCGGGACCCGCTGCGCCGGACTCGTCGCGGCTTCGGTCGCCCTCGCCGACGCGGGAATCCCGATGGCCGACCTCCTCCCCGCCGTGGCGGTGGGAAAGGCGGGCGGCGCGATCATCCTCGACTTGAAGAAGGAGGAGGACAACTTCGGCGAGGCCGACCTCCCGATGGCTCTCGTGCCGCAGTCCGGACGCCTCGTGCTCCTCCAGATGGAGGGTCACATGACCCGCGAGGAGCTCTCGACGGCGCTCGACCTCGGCGTCCAGGGCTGCCGCCAGGTCTACGAAGTGATGAAGCAGGCGCTGCGCGACCGGTACGCGGTCGCCGCCGAGCCGGGAGCGGTCGCATGAGCGACGAGGTCACCGCCGAGATCCTGACCACCCACATCCTCGACCTCGCGGGGCAGGGGAAGCGGCTCGATGGCCGGAGCGCCGACGAGTACCGCCCGGTCTCGGTCGAGCCCGGTTTCGTCGTGACCGCGGACGGTTCGGCGCTCGTCCGGATCGGCGACACGAGCGTCCTCTCGGGCATCAAGCTCGAACCGGGGAAGCCGTTCCCCGACACGCCGAACGCGGGCGTCCTCACGACCAACGCCGAGTTGATCCCGCTCTCGAGCCCGGTCTTCGAGCCGGGGCCGCCGCAGCCCGGCGCGATCGAAGTGAGCCGCGTCGTCGACCGCGCGATCCGTGCGGCGGAGACGATCGACCTCACGCGCCTCTGCGTCACGCCGGGGGAGAAGAGCTGGGTCTGCTACGTCGACATCCACGTCCTCGACCACGGGGGGAACCTCATCGACGCCTCGCTCCTCGCCGCCCTCGGCGCCCTCGCGCACGCGACGGTGCCGGCGAAGCGATTCGGGATCGCCGAGGCCGACTACCCGCTCGAGGTACACCACTACCCGATCGAGTGCACGTTCGTCCGGCTGGGCGAGGCGATCGTCGTCGACCCGACGTTCGACGAGGAGCGGGCCGCCCAGGGCCGGATCACGGTCGCGACCGACGAGACCGGCCGCATCGTCGCGATGCAGAAGGGCCTCGTGGGCGCGTTCTCGCCCGACGACGTCAAGGCCGTCGTGGAGCGTGCGTTCGCGCACGGGGACCGGCTCCGCCGGCTCGCCCGAGGGGTCGAGGCATGAGCAAGCGGACGAAGAAGGTCGGGCCCACGGCGTGGATGGGACCCCGGTACGGGATCCGGATCCGCCGGCGCGTCCTCGACATCGACCGCGCCCGGGCGAAGGCGGCGCCCTGCCCCCGGTGCTCGACCGTCACGCTCCACCGCGTGGCGAGCGGGGTCTTCGAGTGCCGCCGATGCGGGACCCGGTTCGCCTCGAACGCCTACGTCTTTCAGGCGCCGCCCGCGATCACGCGGCAGACGAAGGAACCCGTCGCCGACAACGCTTAAGGGAGCCCACCGACTAGAACGGTCCCATGTTCCGCTGCATTCGGTGCGGGGAAGCGCTCCCCTCGGACGCGAACCTCTTCGGCGTGCGCTGCGACAACTGCGGCGGCAAGATCTTCACGAAGGAGCACCCGAACGTCAAGAAGGTGCTGAAGGCCCGGTAGGCGCGGCATCGCCGCTCGGGTCCTGGACCTCGATCCAGATCCCGTCGGGGTCTTCGACGAACCCGATCCAGTACCGGTCGTTCTCCCGCCACGCCTCCACGACCACTCGGGCCCCCATCCGCCGGAGTCGTTCGATCGCCGCCCGCGCGTCCGGCACGACGACGCCGAGGTGGTCGAGCCCCTCGCCGACCGAGTACGGCCGGGCGTACGGAGAGCCCGGTGGATAGTAGTTCAGCTCGAGCCGGAACTTCGTCTCGGGGTCGACGAGTCCCACGAACGTCCCGCCGTGGCTCATCGTCCCGCGACCCTCCTCGGCAAGGCCGAGCCCCTCGCGGTAGAATCGGAGCGAGCGCTCGAGATCGGTCACCCGGATCCCGGCGTAGACGACTCCCATCGGGACGGGGGAGCGCCCGTCGTCCTTTTAGGGGTGCGGCCGGGGGAAAACCCCTAAACCCGGCGGACCGCTCGGTCCCCCGTGGGCCGCGCGACGATCACCTTCCTCGGCGGGGTCCGGGAGATCGGCGGGAACAAGCTGCTGATCCAGGACGGCCCGGACCGCGTACTGTTCGATTTCGGTCCGTCGTTCTCCAAGCGGATGCAGGAGTACTACGTCGACTACCTCCAGCCCCGCAGCGCGAGCCCGGTGCAGGACCTCCTCGAATTCAACCTCCTGCCGCGGGTCGAGGGCCTCTACGCGCGCGAGGCGCTCGCCGACTCGGACCTCGCCTACCGGGCCCCCGAGGTCCACGGCCTCTTCATCAGCCACGCGCACGCGGACCACGCGGGCTACCTCCGCCTGGTCGATCCCGAGATCCCCGTCCACGTCGGGGCCGGTACCCGCCGGCTCCTCGAGGCGATCGAGACGTCGTCGCCGTCGATGAAGTACGGCGACCATGCCTGGAGCGTGTTCGCGGACCGGACCCCGGTGAAGGTCGGGGGAATCGAGGTCGTGCCGTATCCGGTCGACCACTCGATCCCGTTCGCTTACGGCTTCCTCGTCCGCACTTCGGAGGGGACCGTGGTCTACACGGGGGACTTTCGGGAACACGGCCCGCGCGCCGCCGACACGCACGCGTTCCTCGAAGCCGCGCGCCACGACGAACCGGCCGCGCTCGTGATCGAGGGCACCCGGGCCGGCCCCGATCCCCGGCGCGACCTGAGCGAGGACGGGGTGCGGACGGGGGTCGACCGGATCCTCGAACGGAGCGACCACCTCGCGCTCGCCTGCACGTACCCCCGGGACGTCGACCGCCTGCGCACGCTCTACGAGGCCGCGCGGGCGGTCGACCGGGAGATGGTCGTCTCCCCGCGAACGGCCCACCTCCTCGAGCAGATCGCCCCGCTTTTCCCGAGCGGCTCGATCCCGACGGTCGGTGCCTCCCCCGGGCTCGCCGTGTACGCTCGCAAGCGCCGCCGGACGTACCGCTGGGAGGACCCCTACCTCGCCGGCGCGATCGGGCCCGGCGGGCTCCGCGGCCAGGGGAGCCGATACCTCCTCGCGCTCGACCTGATGCACTTCCCCGAGCTCATCGACCTACGCCCTCCGCGAGGGAGCCCGTTCATCCACTCGATGAGCGAGCCGTTCAGCGAGGACGACGTGGACGACGCGGTCCTCCACAACTGGCTCGAGCACTTCGGCCTCGCGTTCCACCAGATGCACGCGAGCGGGCACGCGTCGGGGCCCCAGCTCCTCGAGATCGTCCGCTCGCTCTCGCCCCAGCGCGTCTACCCGGTCCACACCGAGCATCCTGATGCGTTCGAGCCGGCGGGCGCGGGCGTGCGGCTTCCCGAGCTCGCCACCCCGTACCGGATCGGCGCGCGCGGGCCGAACGATTAAGCGCCTCCGCCTCTCTCGCGGCGGCGGGATGGCCGACCGACTCCCGACCGGCATCGCATCGGTCGACGCCCTCCTTGGCGGGGGGCTCGAGACCGACTCGGTGACGGAGATCTACGGCGAGGGTGGGAGCGGGAAGACGCTCTTCTGCCTCGACGTCGCGGCCCGCGTCGCGCGCTCCGGACGCTGGGTCTTCTACGTCGACACCGAGGGCGTCAGCGTCGACCGCCTTCGCGCGATCGCCGGCGAGGACCTCGAGCGCCTGCTGAAGCGCGTCCTCGTCTCCACACCGAAGAGCCTCGAGGAGCAGGGACGCGCGGTGGCGACCGCCGACGCGCTCGCCCGGGACCGGAAGCGGCCGGTCGGGCTCATCGTCGTCGACTCGGCGACGTTCTACTATCGTCTGTCGCTCTCGGGCTCGGACGAGGACGAGGCCCGCCAGGCGCTCAGCCTCGAGGTCGCCGACCTCGTGGTGACGGCGCTCGAGACCCCGGTCCCGGTCGTCCTCACGAACCAGGTCTGGCGCAATCCCCGGGAGGGCACGCTCGAACCGCTCGGCGGCTCGTTCCTGAACCACGCCGCGAAGACGATCCTCTGGTTCGACCGGCTGCCGGGCCCCCGCCGGCGTGCCGTCCTCGTGAAGCACCGCTCGCTCCCCGAGGGCGCCGCCGAGTTCCGCATCACGTCGACCGGCCTCGAAGGACCCCTTCCGCCGGACCGTTCCGCGACCTCCGCGCCGCCGGCACGGGAACGAACATAAGCTCGGGCGACCTCGGACCGTACGTGACCGATCCGCTCGAGTTCGCGGACGTCCCCACCCAGATCGGCACGTTCCGGATCGCCTACCAGGGTTCGACCGTCCGCGTCGTCGACCTCCTCGAACAGGGGCGGGAACAGACGGGTACTCCGATCGGGGCCGTTCGACGCAAGCCCCCGTTCCCGGCCGCGAGCCCGCCCCGCCAGCTGCAGGAGTACTTCCGGGGCGAGCGCACGCGCTTCGAGCTCGAGGTCGACCCGGACACGGCCTCCGAGTTCGACCGGAAGGTCTGGCGGATGCTGCGGAGCGTGCCTCCGGGCTCGACGATCAGCTACTCCGAGCTCGCCCGACGCTCGGGCCACCCCGGCTCGGCCCGCGCCGTCGGAGGGGCGATGGCCCGCAATCCGATCCCGATCGTGATCCCGTGCCATCGGGTCGTCGGCACCGAGGGCTCGATCACCGGCTTCGGCCTCGGCCTCTGGCGGAAGCGGTGGCTCCTCGACCTCGAGGGCGCCTGGCCGATCCGCTCTCGATCCGCCGAGGGCCCCCGCCACCGCTCACAGCGCACGCTCGACGAGGTCGAAGTGGTCGACTCGCGTCCCGGGCGCAGGGCTTAGCTACTACAGCCTGTAGTATGTCGAACCCCATTACCTACTACAGTCCGTAGTTTGTTGGCCGATGCTACTACGTGCCGTAGTAGGTTGTGAACAAACCTACTACAGTCTGTAGTCACTAAGACCGGCGGAGCCGCGGGACCGGCTCACCCGGCGTAGTATGCGGCGTCGTACGGCTCGGGCTTGAGACCGCGCCGCTGGCGGATCTCTGCGACCACGGTCGATTGGAGCTCGTTCGGCACCGGCTCGAAGCCCATCGACTCCGTCGACCAGAGGACCTTCCCCGCCGTGGCGCTGCGGATGTCCGAGGCGAAGCCGAACATCTCGGCGACCGGGACCTTGGCGACGACCGTCTGGAGGTCGCCGACGCTCGTCATGTCGAGGATCTCGCCGCGCCGGCGCTGGAGCTCGCGCGTCGCCCCGGCGAGCACGTCCTGGGGAACGTTCACCGTGACCTTCTGGAACGGCTCGAGGAGGAGCCGGTCTCCGAGCACCATCGCGCCGTAGATCCCGGAGCGCGCGGCGGGGATCGTCTGGGCGGGTCCCCGGTGGATCGAGTCCTCGTGGAGCTTCGCGTCGACCAGGCGGACCTTGAGGCCGAAGACCTTCTCGTTCGCGAGCGGGCCCCGGTTCATCGCCTCCTTGAACGCGTCGACGATGAGGTCCATCGTCTCGTTGAGGTACTGGATC
>JASHVA010000189.1 GCA_030039715.1 Thermoplasmata archaeon
GCTCGACGCGCTGGGCTACCCTTCGGTCGCGTCGGCGGTCGGCGCCGCGCACCCGGCGCGTCGTTGAGCGTCCCGTTCGCCGGTGCGGCGCGCGAGGGGCTATAACTCGCGGCCCCTACCGCGGCCGTGCGCACGATCGTCGAGGTGACCGAGCGCGTGCTCGAGACGCCGTCGACCGTGACACTGCGCTTCCGGTACCCGCCGATCGCCGAGCCCGGTCAGTTCGTGATGATCTGGTTTCCCGGCGATGACGAGCTGCCGATGTCCCTCTCGTACACCGACACGGACTCGAAGGGCGTCACGGTGAAGGCGATGGGTGAGACCAGCCGCAACGTCCAGCACCTCGAAGTCGGCGCGCGGGTCGGGATCCGCGGGCCGTACGGGAACCGGTTCGACCTCGCGGCGCGCCGGATCCTCGTCGTCGGGGGAGGCTCGGGCGCGGCGGTGCTCGCGCCGGCCGCCGAGGCGGCCGCGCGGCGCGGGAGCCGGATCGTCGTCGCGCTCGGGGCGACCCAGGCTCCCGAGCTCCTGTTCCGCGCGCGGTTCGAATCGATGGGTGCGCGCGTAGAGGTCGCGACCGACGACGGTTCGGAGGGGACCCGCGGGTTCGTGACGGGGGTCGCCGATCGGCTGCTCCGGGAGGAGCCGTTCGACGCCGTCTGGACGTGCGGCCCCGAGGTGATGATGGAGAAGGTCGCGCGCGCCGCCGAGCCGGCGGGCGTGCCGGTCTTCTGCTCGACCGAGCGGCACATGAAATGCGCTCTCGGGATGTGCGACGCCTGCGCGCTCGGACCGTACCACGTCTGCGTCGACGGGCCCGTGTTCCCGGCGGAGCGCCTCCTGCCGCTCCCGGAGTTCGGCCGGTCGCACCGCGATCCCTCGGGTCGCCGCGTGCCGTTCGGAAGTCGCTAAGCCCGTCCGTTCGGGACGCCGGCGCGTGCCGAAGCGCGACGCGCGGGCACAGCCTTTATGGCGCGGGCCCGCTACGACTCCGCGGAATCCGGTCATGAAGGTCATCGCGGTGAGCGGCGGTGTGATCTCGGGCCTCGGGAAGGGGATCACGACCTCCTCGCTCGGCCGCCTCCTCAAGGCGCGCGGGATCCCGATCACGATCGTCAAGATCGACCCGTACCTCAACGTCGACGCCGGCACGATGAACCCGTACCAGCACGGCGAGGTGTTCGTCCTCGACGACGGCACGGAGGCCGACCTCGACCTCGGCAACTACGAGCGGTTCCTCGGACAGAGCCTGGTCGGAACGCACAACCTCACGACCGGCAAGATCTACCGCGCCGTCATCGAGAAGGAACGGCGCGGCGACTACCTCGGGAACACCGTCCAGATCATTCCGCACGTGACGGGCGAGATCAAGCGGACGATCCGCGAGGTCGCGCAGGCCGCCGGGGCCGAGGTCGTTCTCGTCGAGGTCGGGGGGACGGTCGGCGACATCGAGTCGATGCCGTTCCTCGAGGCGCTCCGGGAGCTTTCCTACGAGCTCGGGGAGGGGCAGATGGCGTTCGTCCACACCACGCTCGTCCCGGTCGTCGGCCCGGTCGGCGAAGCGAAGACGAAGCCGACCCAGCATTCCGTCCGGGAGCTCCGCGCCATCGGGATCCGCCCGAGCCTCATCATCGCCCGGGGCCCGGCCCCGCTCGCGCCGGACATCAAGACGAAGATCTCGCTCTTCTGCGACGTGCCGCCCGAGGCCGTGATCTCGGTCCCCGACCAGTCCGTGATCTATGAGGTCCCGCTCGTCCTCGAGGCCCAGGGGGTCGGGCCGCTTCTCTCGCGTCTCCTGAACCTCCCCGACCGCCCACCGGACCACTCGGCGTGGAAGGAGTTCCTCGCCACCTATCGCCGGGGCGACGGCGCTGTCGAGATCGCGATCGTGGGGAAGTACACCGAGCTCCGAGATGCGTACCTCTCGCACACGGAGGCGTTCCATCACGTCCAGGGGCACCTCGGGAAGGAGATCCGCCTCCAGTGGTACGACTCCGAGGACATTCCGCGGAACCCCACGCTCGTCGCGCGCCTCGAGCGCGCCGACGGCGTCCTCGTTCCCGGCGGATTCGGTGCGCGCGGCGTGGAAGGGAAGATCCGGGCGATCGAGATCGCGCGCACGAAGGGGATCCCGTACCTCGGGATCTGCTACGGCTTCCAGATGCAGGCCGTCGAGTACGCCCGGAACGTGCTCGGTCTCGACCGGGCGAACACGACCGAGGTGGACCCCGCTTCCCCGGACCCCGTCGTCTGCCTCCTGGAGCAGCAGAAGGCGACCAGCGACCTCGGGGGGACGATGCGCCTCGGCGCCCAGCGGGTCGTGCTCACCCCGGGTTCGCGGATCGCCCAGATCTACGGCCGCACCGAGATCTGGGAGCGCCACCGGCACCGGTACGAGATCAACCCGGAGTACTTCGACCGATTGAGAGCCCAGGGCCTCGCGATCACGGGCATGAGCGTCGACGGCCGGGTCGAGGTGCTCGAACTGGCGAGCCATCCGTTCTTCGTTGGAGTGCAGTACCACCCGGAGTTCCTCTCGCGGCCGGAGTCGCCGCACCCCTTGTTCTCGGCCCTCGTCCGGGCCGCGCTCGCCCGCCAGGAGGTCGCGAGCCCTGTCGCCGCCGCGCCGCCTCTCGCGTGAGCTGCGAGAGCTGGACGGGGCGGCCGTCCGGATCGCGGGCCATCTCGAGGAGTACCGTGCGCTCGGCGGCGTCGCGTTCGCCCTCGTCCGCGACGTCTCGGGGACGACCCAGGTCACGCTCAAGAAAGGGGTCGCCGACCCGGCGCTGTTCACGCTGCTCGCGGAGCTCCCCCGGGAATCCGTCATCGAGGTCGAAGGCACGGCCCGGCGGTCCGAGAAGTCGCACCGGGGCGTCGAGCTCGTGCCGACCTCGGTCCGGGTGCTGACCCGCGCCGGCGTTCCGCTGCCGCTCGGCGTGGTCGACAAGGTCGGAGCCGACCTCGACACCCGGTTCAACCACCGGGTCCTCGACCTGCGCAAGCCCGCCGTCCGGGCGGTCTTCGAGCTTCGCGCCGCCGTGCTCGAGGGCTTCCGTCGCGCGTTCACGGAGCGCGGATTCCTCGAGGTCGAGACGCCGAAGCTTCTCCGCCAAGGGGCCGAGGGCGGTGCGACACTGTTTCGGGTCGACTACTTCGACCGGCCCGCGTACCTGGCGCAGAGTCCGCAGTTGTACAAGCAGATGCTGATCGGCGCCGGGTTCGAGCGGGTCTTCGAGATCGCCCCGGCCTTCCGCGCCGAGCCGTCCGACACGGTCCGGCACATCACCGAGTTCACGAGCCTCGACGCCGAGATGGCGTACATCGACGGCGCCGAGGACCTCCGGACGACCCTCGAGAGCCTCGTCGCGGAGACGGTCCGGTTCGCCCGGGATCGGATCGGCCGCCAGGGGAATCCCCTCGCAGACGGCCTGCCCGAGGTCACGACCCCGTTCCCGCGGGTCCCGTTCGCTCAGTGCGAGGAGTGGCTCGGCCGGGCCGGAGCGGAGCAGGACCTGGGCACCGAGGACGAGAAGATCGTGGGGGCCCGCGCCGTACAGGAGTTCGGCTCGCCGTTCTATTTCATCACCGACTTTCCGACCGCGGTGAAATCGCAGACGTTCTACGCGTGGCGGCGCGACGACAACCCGAAGCTGACGGGCTACTTCGACCTCGACTTCCGTGGCGTGGAGATGGCGAGCGGAGGCCCGCGCGAGCACCGCGAGGAGCGACTGAAGGCGAATCTCGTCTCGGCCGGCTTCGACCCGGCCAACTTCGAGGCGTACCTCGAGGCGTTCCGGTACGGGATGCCCCCGCACGGGGGCTGGGGGTTCGGCATCGACCGCTTCGTGTGGGCCCTCGCAGGGCTCTCCAATATACGGGAGGCCCGCCTCTTCCCCCGCGACCGCTACCGCCTCGAGCCGTGAGGTCGAACGTTCCATGGCCGCCGTGAAGAGGACCCTGCCCGCGCCTCCCGAGCTCACGAGCCG
>JASHVA010000190.1 GCA_030039715.1 Thermoplasmata archaeon
AACTCGAGGCCGGCCGGGATCTGCCCGTATACCTGGATCCGGTCGACTCCGACCTCCTCGAACAGGCGGTGGATGAGCTCGGCCGAGGGGTCGACGACCACGGCCCACGCCTCGGCTTCCGTCGGCACTTCGTCGATCAGGGCGCCGGCGGCCTCGAGCGTCAGGTTGCGCGGGGACGCCGCCACGTCGACGACGAAGCCGGCCGCGCCCCCCGACGGCACCTCGCGGACTGCGACCGGGTCCTTGAGACCGCAGAACTTGACGAACGTCTTCATGCCGTCCCTCCCGCCGGGCGACGCAGTCCGGCGAGGAACCTCGCGGGGTCGCTCGCGCGAGCCACCGCGCTCCCGACCAGGATCCCGTCGACCCCGGCGGACCAGAAGCGGCGGGCGTCCTCGGCCGAAGCCACGCCGCTCAGTCCGAGCAAGGGGCGCCGCCCGTTCGCCGCTCGCAGCGTGGCGGCGGCGACCTCCGGCTCCATCCGCAGGCTGTCCAGGTCCCGCACGTTGACGCCGTACATGTCGGCCGCCACGTGGCCGACCCGACTTAATTCTGTCTTCTCATGGAACTCGAGCAGGACCTCGAGCCCGCGCCGGTGGGCGTCGCGCGCCAGCTCGGCGATCGGGACCCGCGTCCACCCCTCGGTCTCCAACCGGGCGATCAGGAGCACGGCCGCCGCGCCGGCGCGAGCGGCGGCCTCGATCTGCCTCGGGTCGACGACGAAATCCTTGAACAGCACCGGGCGGGGGGTCGCCGCCGCGAGCGCCGCCACGTCCCGAACCGACCCTTCGAACCGCGACTCGGTCGCGAGGCAGGAGTAGCCGGCGACTCCGCCCGGTTCCGCGCGACCCACGAACTCCTCCACGGTGTACGCGGGCAGGTGGGGATCGGCCGCTCCGGGGGATGCGCGTTTGAACTCCACGAGCAGTGCGCCTCGCCCCCCCGCGGCGCGCACCGCGGCCGAGAGGCGGGCCGGTCGGTGCGGCGGCGCCGCCGGGAGTGAGGAGAGATACGTCGTCCTGTCGACGACCGCCCGGGTGGACGCGACGATCTCTTCGAGGAACCCCATCGTCAGGCCTCCTGTGTGCGCGGGTAGGCGGCCGCGAGCGTCCGCAGCCGATCCAGCAGCTCTTCGGCCGCGCCAGAGTCGAGTGCCTCGAGCGCCCGGCGCACGCCGGTCTTGAGGTTGGGAGCGCGGCCCGAGACCCAAAGCGCGGCGCCGCTCGTCAGGAGTACGGCCCCACGTCGGGCCCCCCCGCCGCCCGCAAGGATCCGCTCGAGCTCTTCCGCCGCGCGCCGGGGAGGCAGGGGGTCCCAGGAGCCCCGGCGGTCGTCGGCCTCGAGGTACGCCGACGGGTCGACCCGGAGGTGCCGCGTACCGCGGCGGTCCCAGACCACCGCCGTCGTCGGTCGGTTGGGCGAGAACTCGTCCCGGCCGTCATCGGTCGTGACGGCGGCGCCCCGCGTGACGCCCAGGGAGCGCAGCACCGAGGCCGTGGCGATCGCGGCCGGTTCTCCGACGGCGCCCGTGACCTGGCATCGGACCCGAGCCGGGTTCGCGAGCGGCCCCAGCCGATTGAAGATCGTCGGCAGCCCGAGACGTCGCCGGGCCTCCGCCACCGCCCGGGTCGCCGGGTGGAAGAGCGGAGCGTGGAGGAACGCGATGCGGAAACGGCGATACGACGCCCGGGCGAACGCGACGGACGTCAGGACGGGCAACCCGAGCGCCGCGAGGAGGTCGCTCGAGCCGCACACGCCGCGGCTCCGATTGCCGTGCTTCACCACGGGAGCGCCGGCCGCTCGAACGACGAACGCCGCCGCGGTGGAGACGTTGTACGTCGGGTGCGGCGAGCCCCCCGAACCGCAGAGGTCGATCGGGTCGTCCTTCGACGGCACGGGAAAGGCGACGGCCCGCCGACGCATTTCGCGCGCGAATTCCGTGAGCTCGTCGTTGCGATACCCCCGGAACCGCAAGGCCACCAGGAGGGCCATCCGGTCGGCGTCGTCCGACGAGTCGGCGAGCAGCGCATCGAACGTCGTGCGCACGTCCCGCCGGGAGAGGGGCGCAGGATCGGCGAGCCGGGCGAGCCCCGGGACGGTCATCGGCGGGCCTCCCGGAGGAAGTTTCGCAGGATCTTCGGGCCGTCCGCAGTGAGGTAGGACTCCGGGTGGAACTGAACGGACTCGACGGGTCGACTCCGATGGCGCAGGGCCATCACCACGCCCTCGTCGCTCCGGGCCGAGACTTCGAGCGACGGGGGGACGGAGCCCGGTTCGACCACCAGGGAGTGGTACCGCGCGACATCGGTCGGGTCGGCCACGCCCTCGAAGATCCCGCGCCGGTCGTGCCGGATCCGGCTGGTCTCACCGTGCACCGGAGCCTCGGCGCGCACGACGCGGGCGCCGTAGTACTCTCCGATGAGCTGGTGGCCGAGGCAGACCCCGAGGATTGATCGCTCGGCGTCCCACCGGCCGAGCAGGCTTCGGGCGAGCCCGGTCAAGCGACGGTCGCGCGGATGACCCGGTCCGGGAGAGAGGACGATCGCGTCCGGGTCGAGCCGGAGCGACTCCGCGAGGGGGGTGGTCGCGCGGAGGCACGTCACTCGCGCGCCGTCGGCCGCGAGGGCTTGCTCGATGTTGTGGACGAACGAATCCTCGTGGTCGACGAGCAGCACCTTCATGTCGGCGCCTCC
>JASHVA010000191.1 GCA_030039715.1 Thermoplasmata archaeon
TCGCCGAGGGAGTGTACGGTTTTCGGCTCTCGGGATACTGGGAGGACGCCGGGACCCCCGAGCGGATCCTGCACGCGCAGCGCCTGCTCTTCGACGACCACCGCGGGGGTCCGGGCGGCGTCCCGCGCGGGGCGCGCGGCACCGGTCCGGTGGCGACGATGGGGGCCTTCTCCGCCCGGGAGGCGTCGTTCGGCCCCTACGTCACGCTCGGAGAGCACGTGACGGTCGAGCCCGGGGCCCACGTCGAGAATTCGATCCTGATGGACGGCGTCGCGGTCGGGCGGGAGGCGCACGTGGAAGGTTCGGTCGTCGGTCCGAGGGCCCGCATCCGCGCGACGCACCGGGTCGTCGGCCAGGTGCTCGGCGAGGACGCCGAGGCGTAGGTCAGGCCGCCGCGCCCGTCACCACGACCTTGACGGCATCCTCGGGACGGCCCGCGAGCCGGAACGCCTCCGCCGCTTCGGCGAGCGGCAGCCGGTGCGTGACGAGGTCGCCGAGGCGGAGTTCCCCCGCGACGACGCGTCGGTGGACCTCGGCGATGTCCGGCTCGGTCGTGGCGTACGTCGGGACGATCCGCACGCCGCGGAGATACAGGTCCTGGAGGTCGGCGTCGAGCCGGCTGCCCGACTCGGGAAGGCCGAAGAGGTTGACCGTCCCGCCTCGGCGCACGAGCGTGGTCGCTTCGCGGACGAGCGCGGGGTGGCCGACCGCCACGACCGCGAGGTCGACGCCGCCTCCGTCGGTGCCCCGGTCGACCGCGGCCCGCACGGCCCCGGGCTCGCGGGGGTCGACGACCGCGTCCATCCCACCGCGCCGGCCGGCGTCCTGCCGGAGCGGGGCGACCTCGCTCCCTCCGACCCACGCCGCTCCGAGCGCCCGCGCGATCCGAGCGTAGAGGAGCCCGACCGGTCCCAGGCCGAGCACGAAGACGGTCGCCTTCGGCGGGAGGCCGACGCGGTGGAGGGCGGTGAGCGCGCACCCGGCGGGTTCGAGCAGCGCGCCGACGTCCCACGGGACGGATGGGTCGAGCCGCAGGATCGCGCCCCGGCGCACGTTCTCGGCGGGCACCCGGAACTCCTCCGCGAAGCCGCCGGGGTGGATGTTCGTGCGCGAGTACGTGGGACAGAACGTCGGGTCGCCGCGACGACAGACCTCGCAGGTCCCGCAGCTCACGTGGTGGTGAACGAAGACGCGGTCGCCGACGGCGACCGAAGCGACCTCCTCGCCGAGCCGGGCGACCCGACCGACCGGTTCGTGCCCGAGGATCCCGGCGCTGCGGTAGTTCCCCCGGAGCTTCTCGAGGTCGGTCCCGCAGACGCCGCAGGCGGCGAGCGTGACCACCGCCTCGCCCGGACCGGCCTCCGGCGACGGGGCCTCCGCGAGCTCGACCGAGCCGCGCTCCCCGAGACGAGCGAACTTCATTCGCGAGCGCGGGCGGCGCCGATCGCCGCATCGAGGATCTCGATCCCCTCGTCGATCTCCTCCCGCCGGACGATCAGCGGCGGGATGTACCGTAGGGTCGAACGGCCGCACGGCAACAGGATGAGACCGCGACGGTACGACTCCTCGAGCACGTGGTCCCGGAACCGGATCGCGGGCTCCTTCGTCCGCCGGTCGCGCACGAACTCGGTGGCCGTCATGAGCCCGAGCCCGCGCACGTCGCCGATCTCCTCGTGGCGCACCTGGAGCTCCCGGAGCCGAGCCATGAGGTAGGTCCCCTGCTCGCTCGCGTTGTCGAGGATCCGCTCCTTCTCCATCACGTCGAGCGTCGCGAGCGCGGCGGACGCCGCGACGAGGTTGCCGCCGAAGGTGTTCGAGTGGGCGCCCGAGACCGGGAAGTCCAGGTCGGCCCGGAGCGCGACCGCGCCCATCGGAAGGCCACCCCCGATCGCCTTCGCCATCGTGACGATGTCGGGCACGATGCCGTGGTGCTCGATCGCGAACCACCGACCGGTCCGACCGATCCCGGCCTGCACCTCGTCGTCGATGAAGAGGATGCCGTGCTCGTCGAGGATCGACTTGATCGTCGCGTGCCAGCCCTTCGGCGGGACGATGTAGCCGCCTTCCCCCATGACCGGCTCGGCGATCATCGCCGCCACGTCGTCCGGCGGGATCGACGTCTGGAAGTAGAGCTCCTTCAGGATCTTCGCGCAGTAGAGGTCGCACGACGGGTACTCGAGCTTGTACGGGCAGCGGTAGCAGTTCGGCGCCGGGATGTGGTGGCCCCCGGTCACGTACGGCGCGTAGCGCGCGCGCTGCACGATCTTCGACGTCGTCATCGACAGCGCCCCCATCGTCCGGCCGTGGAACGCGCCGAGCAGGCCGAGCACGATGGGCCGCTGGCGCTGCCAGCGGGCGATCTTGAGCGCGGCCTCCGCGCTCTCGGTGCCGCTGTTCGTGAAGAAGATCTTCTTCGCGAAGTCGCCGGGCACGATCCGAGCGATCCGCTCGGCGAGCCGCACCTGGTTCTCGTAGTAGTAGTCGGTCCCGGCGAAGTGGCTCAACCGACCGACCTGCTCCCGGACCGCGCGGACGACCTCGGGGTGCGCGTAGCCGAGCGCGTTGACGGCGACGCCGCTCGAAAAGTCGAGGAGGCGATTCCCGTCGACGTCGGTGATCCAGACGCCCTCGCCGGACTCCGCGACGATCGGGGCGGTCTTCGTCGTGGTCATCAGAATCGCCCGGTCGCGCTCGATCAGGGCCTTCGCCTTCGGCCCGGGGACCTCGGTCTTCAGCACGACACCGCGGCGGGGAGACCCCGCCGGCTCGACCGGCACGGACGGGGACGGAGGAGGAACGCTCTGGCTCACGGGATCACCGACGCCTCCACGGCCGTCCGGAGGGTAAAGGCTTGCGGGGCGTCCGACGCCGGTCGAGCGTCTCCCTTTATCTCGCGCCCGGAGTCGATGCGGTTCGATGGGCTCGCGGGCGCCGGCGGAGGAGTCTCCCGCGTCCGAGCCGGAGCGGTTCCGCGAGGCGGTCCCGGCCCGGGCCGTGCTCACCGAGCTCGCGAGGGGGTTCCTGCTCGTGCACGAGTCGAATCCCGACCGGGCGCTCCGATTCGCGGAGCGGTTCCTCGCGGAGTGCGTCTCCGAGCCACCGGGGGAGCGGGTCGATGCGTCCCGACCGGTGACGGACGCCCAGCGGCGGCTCGGTCGGGTCCCGCGGGGCGCGGTCGACCCATCGAACTTTCCCCCGGCGCCGTGAGCCGAACTCAGCTCGGTTCGGCCCGAACGCGGAGGTAGCGCGCGAGGCCCTGGGGGAAAGAGCGGCGGGTGAGGCCGACGCGCACTCCGCGGGCGCGCCCGAAGAAGGCGCCGGGCGCCACGAGAACCGACTCGGCCTCGAGGCGACGGGCGAATCGCCGCCCGCCGCCCGGCACCGGCTCGTCGAACGCGAACGGCGCGGCGAGGACCGGCCCGTCGGGGTGGGCCCGGCGCCAGAGCGCCTGATTGCGCCCGACGACCGTCCGTACGACCCGGCGGATCCGGTCGCGGGCGTCGAGCGCCGCGAGCGCTCCGGCGACCGAGTACGGTGCGATCTCATCGGTGACGACCCCGTGGAACCGGGCGAACCCGAGACGTTCTTCCGCGGGCGCGACGACGAAGCCGACCCGCAGCGCGTCGGCGCCGTAGAGCTTCGTGAACGAGCCGGTGCTCCAGGCCCCGGGGAGGCGACGCTGGACCGACGGCGCCTCCGTGAACTCGCGGAACGTCTCGTCCACCACCACGGCCCGCGCGCCGTCCGCCCACTCCGCGAGGCGGTCTCGGGGCCACAGGTCGCCGACCGGGTTGTGCGGCTGCGAGACGATCGCGAGCTCCGCGGGACCCGCCGCGGTCGTCGGCCGGAAGCCGGTCGATC
>JASHVA010000029.1 GCA_030039715.1 Thermoplasmata archaeon
CGCGCCCCCATTCGGCGGTAGAGCCGGTAGAGGAAGTAGATGAACACCGCGCTGACGCCGAGGATCCCCGGAACGGAGAACTCGATCAGGACGTCCCAGAGGAACAGGATCCCGAGCATTCCCGTGGCGAAGTAGAATTCTGCCCACTCGAGACGCTCTCGGCCGGCGCCCCGCAGCGCCACGGCCAGCGCGCCGAGGGAGGTCGCGACGAAGAGGACCCCCGTGACGGGCGCCGGGACGCGGGCCCCCGCACCCGCGATGACGAGCACGAGCACCCAGCCGGCGAAGAAGATCGCGCCCCCGACGGCGAGCCCGAGCGGGCGGACCCGTGCGGGCCCCGGCCGGACGGCCAAGAGGTCCGGTCGCGCGACGAGGGCCGCGGCGATCAGAACGGCCTCGACGCCGAGGAAGAGCGCCAGGAGCGCGGGTGACGGGCCGTGCCCCACGGTGAAGGCGAAGAGCGCGACGACCCCGAGGTACACCGCCGCCACGATCGCGACCCCCGACCGATCGAGCCAGCGCACGTTCTGGACCTCGGGAAACCAGAGCCGCGTGAGCAGGATCGGCAGCGAGATCGAGTAGACCGCGTGGAAGGCGGTGAGTCCGAGCGCCCACAGCCAGTTGACCCCGAACGCGTGGCCGTAGGCTCCGAGGGTACCGACCGGCGAGAGGCCCGCCGGCTCGAAGAAGGTGTGGACGGCGAGGCCCTCCTCGGCGATCCCGTACGCCGCGCCGAGGAGGAGGATCGAGGCCCATCCCTTTCGGAAGTAGACCGCGAACTCCCGGATCAATAGCGCGCCAGTGCCGTACAGGCCGACGATCCCCAGGAATGCGATCGCGAAGAGCGGGGGATCGACCACGAGGTTGGTGATCGGTGTCGAGCCCGTGAGGAGCTCGGGGATCGAGGGGGCGAGCAGGAGCAGCGCGAGCACCGGCCAGCGCGGCCGGATCCGGATCGCCACGGGGGAGAGCTCGGTGAACCCGCTACTTTAACCGTCCCCTCGGCCGCCCGAGCCGGGATTATATGCGCCGCCGTTCTCGTCGGGCGGAGGCGCGCCCGTGCGGGAGATCCTGGCCCATGTCGCCTTCCGCGGTACGATCCGCGAGCGCTCGGTGGAGCCGTACCTCCGGATCCTCCGCGGACTGCGAGACCGCCGCCGCGTGAAGGGGGTCCTCCTCGACATCTCGAGCGGGGGCGGCGAATCGATCGCCTCGACGGACTTCTACCTCGCCGTGAAGCGTCTCGACGCGGCGAAGCCGGTGATCGCGTCGATCGGGTCGATGGGGGCCTCGGGAGCGTACATGGCGGCGCTCGGGGCGCGGCGAGTCTACGCCTATCCGGAATCCGCGGTCGGCTCGATCGGAGTGATCATGCCGCACTTCGCGACCCGCGACCTCCTGCGTCGGCTCGGGATCTCGGTCGACCTCCTCCACCTCGGCGAGCACAAGGACGCGTATCAGGCGTACCGGCCGCTCACGGAGGAGGAGCGCACGCATCTCCTCGCGTTCGCACGGTCGAGCTACGACTCGTTCGTCGCCCTCGTCGCCCGGGAGCGGCGCCGGCCGATCGAGGAGGTGCGGGCGCTCGCGACCGGCGAGTTCTGGAGCGGGACGCGCTCGGTGGAGCTCGGCCTCGTCGACGCCCTGGGGGACCGGGACGCCGCGCTCGAAGAGCTCTCGAAGTTGACCGGCGTGCCGACCGGCAAGACCGTGCGGGTGGTCCCGCCCCGGCCGTTCGTGGAGCGCCTCTTGAACGGGGGCGCGAATGCCCTCACGAACGCGGTCGCGACGCGCGTCCAGGAGTCGATCGAGGAGAGCCTCCTCGACGGCGGCGGCTACGGACTCTGGCGGTAGCCCCGACGCTCCGGGTTAAATACGGGCCGCACGGTCGGCCGGTTCGCGATGCCCGACAACCGCCGATCCGGCTTCTCCAGCGCGGCCGGTCTCATCCAATACTACGACATGGAGGAGACGCGGGCGCTCAAGGTCAACCCGTACCTCGTGATCGGGCTCGGGATCGCGGCCGCCGTCCTCGTCGAAGTGCTGAACTGGCGGGTCATCTAGTCAGGCGGTGGCGCCGACCGTCGGGAGCGTCGGCCCGGTCGGGGTCCGGCCCGGAAGGTAGCGGCCGTCCGCGCGCGCCCCGAGCAGATAGACCTTCGACTCGGGCGATTCGTCGAGGAGGAGATAGCCCGTCCGCGCCGCGAGCCGCCGGGCGAACTCCCCGACCTCCTCGTGGGTCGGCACGTGGTCCCGGCCGAGTCGCTGGCGCGATTTTCCCATATAGACGTAGCCCTTCGGCTCCACGAAATCCGGCCGCGCGAGGAGGTCGAGCTCGGCATACTCGTCGACCCACCCCAGGTTCCATCCCTTGACGAGCGTGTGCCGGACGACGCGGCGCGTGCGGAGCCCCCGGACGATCTCGAGCGATTCGCGCAGGCGCTGCCAGGCGTCGTCGTAGGCGGGCAGCGTGAGCCGGCGGAAGACCGCCGCGTTCGGCGCGGTCACGGAAACGTAGAGCTGGGTCGGGAGCGGGTCGAGCGCGCGCAGCGCGTCCGGGTTCGTCCCGTTCGTGACGAGGAACGTCGTGATGCCGCGAGCGTGGCAGAGCTCGAGGAACCGGTTCATCTTCGGATAGAGCGTCGGCTCGCCGGTCAGCGAGATCGCGATGTGCCGGGGGGACTGGGACGCCTCCCACCGCTCGAGCTCGACCGCCGGGTCCCCCTTGAACCCCGAGAGAATCCGGCGCTGCGCGTCGATCGAGCGGTCGAGCAGGGTCTCGGGGTCGTCGTACTCCGGCATCACGGCGTCGTGCTCCCACCCCTGGTTCCGCCAGCAGAACCGGCAGTGGAGGTTGCACGAATCGATCGCCGGCGACATCTGGAGACACCGGTGGCTCTCGATGCCGTAGAACCGGCCCTTGTAACAGTCCCGGCCGCGGGTCAGGGACTCGCGGGTCCAGTAGCACATCTTGACCGCGCTGTGCTTTCCGACGAGTTGGTAGCCCTGCCCCGCGAGCTCGGTCGAGAGATCCTGGTCGCCCATCGGTCGATGGGGCGACGAGGGCCGCCGCCTTAACCCTTTGTCGAGCGAGTGCCCGCCGGAGCGCCTAGGTGAACTCCTCGCGCTCGAACAGCGCGAGGCCGCCGAAGGTCGTTCCGAAGAAGTAGCCGAGCATGACCGCGACGCCCTGGGCGTACGTCGGGTAGGCGATGATGCCCCCCGTGACGACTCCCGCCGTGTGCGGCAGTCCCGTGATCGGGTAGGAGATCGCCGTGCTCGCCCAGGTGATGATGAACCATGGCGTGATGCCGACGAGGATCGTCAGTAGGTCCTCCACGACGCTGAAACCGAACAGGAACATGATCGCGACGATGATGACACCGTAGAGGCTTTGCTTGAAGAGCGAACTGAAGAGGAACGTCGTGCCGAGCACCGCGCCGAGGTAAAGCGCCGCGAGGGCCAGCGAGCCGAAGAGGCCCGCCGTGATCGCGCCGGTCCCGACGAAGTAGAGCCCGGCGAGCAAGAGGACCAGGAAGTACGTCAGGATCGTCACCATCGAGGCGGCGTAAGCGGCGACGTACTTACCGGCATAGACGCTCCAGCGTTTGATCGGGAGCCCCATCAGGTAGTAGCCGGTCTTGTTCTGGAATTCGCCGGCGATCGAATCTCCGCCGTAGATGATTCCCGCGAACAGGATGAGGAGGGTTGCGCCGCCGACCCAGAGGCTGCCGTAGAACGCCGAGCTCGTGGCGATCAGTGCGGCCGGGCGGTAGTGCCCGACGAGGCCGAGCAGGGCGACGCTGATCGCGGCGACGATGCCCATCATGAGGATGAACCGCCGGGACCGCAGGTAGTCCCGGAACTGGTACCGGGACATCAGCAGGGCCTGGGTCCACGAACCGGGGACGGTCCCGAGGGACCCGTCGGAGCGCCGACCGCGGGCGAGCTCGCTCGTGGTCCCCCCGCTCATGCCTCCCCCGTCGAGATCTCGCGCAGATAGACGTCCTCGAGCGCGCTTCGGGACTCGTGGAAACCCACGAGGCCGATCTTGAGGCCCGTAAGTTGCTCGAGCAGCGCCGCGCGCGCCTCCGGACCCCCCTGCACGACCAAGCTGATTCGGCGGTCGTCGAGCCGGGACCAGCCCGTCACGCCCGGAAGCGACGCGATCGAGCGGGCGATGTCGGCGTCGCTCACGGGCCGCAAGAATTCCGCGTCGACCGGCGTGGCGCCCCCGCCGAGACGCGCGTTGACGTTCGCGAGCGTGTCGTAGAACAGAAGCTTGCCATGGTTGATCAGGACGACCTCGTCGCAGACGTCAACGACCTCGCTCAGGATGTGGCTCGAGAAGAAGATGAGGCGTCCCTGGCCCTTCAGCTCGCGGATGATCGAGCGGACCTCCGCCATCCCCCGGGGATCGAGGCCGGTGCTCGGCTCGTCCAGCATCACGACATCGGGGTCGGAGAGGAGGGTCGAGGCGATGTTGATCCGCTGCTTCATTCCCTTCGAGAACGACCCGACCTTTTGGTCGGCCCAGTCGCTCATCTTGACCTCCGCGAGGACGATGTCGGTCCGGGCCCGTACGTCCTGGCGGTTCATGCCGCGCAAAGAGCCAGAGAGCTCGAGCGCCTCGCGAGGGGTCAGCGAGCTATAGATCTCGGGCGTCTCGATAAGGGCCCCGCAGGAGGCGAGCGCCCGCTTGCGGTCGCGTTGGACCGAGATCCCGTTGATCAGCGCCTCGCCCTCGGTAGGGAAGATCAGGTTCGTGAACATCTTCAGGGTCGTGGTCTTCCCTGCGCCGTTCGGGCCCAGGAACCCGACGCACTTTGTGCCCTCGATGTCGAGGTCGAGATGGTCGAGCGCCGTGAAGCGCCCGAATCGGCGAGTGAGCTGTCGGGCCTGAAGTGTCGGGGACACGGAGGGACACCTGATTGATGGAGAACCCTGGAGCGTGGGAGTTGAAAAGCCTGAGGGGGGCCTGCGAGTACCTCACACGGACGCCGGAACCGCGGCCACGGCTCCCGATGGCGAGGGCGATCGCCGTCCGCTCCAGCGCAGGGAGAGGGAGTTCACGACCACGGTGGTCGAGGAGAGGCCCATCGCAACGGCGCCCACCATCGGGAGCACCGAATAGACCCCGAGACCGAAAATCGGAACGATGGCCCCCATCGCGATCGGGATCAGGACGGCGTTGTAACCGACCGCCCACTCGAGGTTCGTCCGGACCTTTCCCACGGTCCGACGCGCGATGCCGAGCGCGGCGGGAACGCCCCCGAAGTCCGGCCGTACGAGGAGCACGCCGCCGGCCTCTCGCGCGACGTCCGTTCCCGTTCCGATGGCGATGCCGAGGTCGGCCCCCGCGAGCGCCGGCCCGTCGTTGATCCCGTCGCCGACGAACGCGACCCGGAGGCCTTCGGACCGCAGTCGCTCGAGGAGCTCGAGCTTTTCGCCCGGCGTGAGACCGGCGTGCACTTCCTCGATCCCCGCGGCCCGGGCGATCGCACGCGCGGACGCCTCGCGGTCCCCGGTTGCCATCACGACCCGAACCCTCGCAGCGCGCAGGGTCTCCACCGCGGCGCGCGTGCCCGGCCGTAGCGGGTCCTCGAACGCGAGCCGCCCGATCTCACGGCCGTCCACGCGGACGACGGACTCCGACGTCTCCTCTCCAAGCTCCTCGCCGGGAAAGCCGCCCCGGGGGACCCTCGGTCGGTCGGACGACCGCACGAGCTCGACCGATCGGCCTCCTACCGTCCCGCGGACCCCGCTGCCGGGCATCGCTCGGACCTCGTCGGCCGCGGCGCCGGTCCACCCCCGCGCCCGGGCAGCCGTAACGACGGCGCCGGCGAGCGGATGCTCGGACCCCGACTCCACCGAAGCGGCCAGGTCGAGCAGCTCGGTCTCGGTCGTCCCGGGCGCAGTGCGCACTCCGACGAGCGTCGGCCTCCCCGCGGTGATCGTCCCGGTCTTGTCGGTGACGACGACGTTGATGCCCGCCGCCCGTTCGATCGAGTCCTCGCCCCGGAACAGAATCCCTTCCTCGGCGGCCCGACCCGCACCGACCAGGATGGCGGCCGGCGTGGCGATCCCGAAGGCGCAGGGGCACGCCGTGATCACGACCGTGACGAAGACGAGGAGCGCCGTCGGGAACGGCGCGTGCCCGACGCTCGCCCACAGGCCCGCGGCCGCGATGGCCAGGAGCAAGACCGTGGGAACGAAACCGGCCGCGATTCGGTCGGCGGTCCGCTGCAGCGGCACACGGGCCATCTCGGCTTCGGTCAACAATCGACCGACCGTGGAGAGGAAGGTGTCGCCACCGATACGTCCGACCCTCACGTAGACCCGGCCCTCGCCGTTGAGCGACCCGGCGATCACGCGGTCTCCCGGGGCCTTCGCCACCGGCATCGGTTCGCCCGTCAGGATCGACTCGTCTGCGCTGGTCCGCCCGGCCGTGACCGTGCCGTCGACGGAGAATCGCTCTCCCGGCCGCACGGAGACAGTCTCTCCGACCCGGACTTGATCGAGCGCGACGGAGCTTTCCGCCCCCTCCCGCACGATCGTGACGGAACGCGGCAGGAGGCCGGCGAGGCCGCGGACCGCGGAGTTGGCTCGCCCTCGCGTGAGCTGCTCGAGGTAGTTCCCGCTGAGGATCAGGGCGATGATCAGCGAGGAAGCGTCGAAGTAGTAGTCGTGCGGCAGCGCCCCCGGCGCTAGGAGCACCCCGACGCTGTAGCCGTACGCGGCCGTCGTGCCGACCGCGATCAGGAGATCCATGTTCCACGCGCGGTCGCGGAGCGCGTCCCATGTTCCGGCGTAGAACGTGAGTCCCGGGTAGAACTGCACGACGGTGGCCGCGGCGGCCGCGACGACGATCGTGCTCCCGAGAAAGTCCCCATACGTCAGGACCGCGACGAGCACCGCGAGCGGCCACGCGACCGCCAGCCGCCAGCGCAGTCGGCCCTTGGCCCGCTCGGGCTCGGCGAAGGTGTGGAGGCAGGTGTCGGAGCAGAAGTAGTACGTGCGATTGTCGCGGCGGAGGTGGAGCGAGCTCTCCCGCTCCTCCACCCACATCCCGCAGATGGGATCGGTCGCCATTCCGAGCTCGCCCCGCGAGGACGGCCGCCGGCAGTTCTGAGCCCCGACGTCAGGCCCGGCGGGCGCCGTGGTCCCGGTCGTACTTCTTCTGGCAGGCGAGCGAGCAGAAGTAGACGGTCTCGGCGCCGTAGGTGCCGTGCGCCGCGGCCGTCGACGACTCGATCGTCATTCCGCAGACGGGGTCCTTCACCTTCATCCGAGGCCCGGGAGGTCGGCGGGGGATATAGGGTCCGCGCGGCGGGGGGACAAAAACTTCAAGCCGCCCGACGGGGCTCGGGCCCGCGATGGTCGAGGAGTTGTCTCCCCGGGAAGTCGCCGAACGGTTGCGCCAGCACCCGGAGACGGTCGTGCTGCTGGACGTGCGCGAGCCGGACGAGCGGGAGACCGCCCGGATCGAACCCTCCGTTCACATCCCGATGCGCGAGGTCCCGGACCGTCTCGCCGAGGTCCCGCGGGACCGCGACGTCGTGGTCTACTGCCATGGCGGAGGCCGCTCGGCGATGATCGCCGGATACCTCGAGGGGCAGGGATACGAGCACGTCGCGAACCTTCACGGCGGGATCGACGCCTGGTCGCGCACGGTGGACCCGAAGGTCCCCCGCTACTGAGCCGGTGCGCGCTCCGCTCGCCGGCGGGCCGGCCGACCGTCGGGGTTCGACTCGAGCACCTCGATGAACGCCCGCATCTTCCAGTAGGTCGAGAGGAACTCCTGCCCCCGGGGCGTGATGTCGTAGGCCGGCCGGCCGTCGATCTCCTCCGACCGGAGTAGGTCGAGCGCGACGAGGCGCTCGACCAGCACCCGCAGTCGATCGACCGGCATGCCGGCGCCATACGACACGCGCGTGATCCGCGCGGCTCCGTGGTATCGCTTCACGACCTCGAGCACAGTCGCGTAGAGGTCCGTCGCCTCCCGGCGTCGGGCCCCGCCGCGCGGGGTGTCGCGATCGTCGAGCATCGTCGCGTCGCTGCCTCAGAGGGGGAACGTCGGGAGCTGCTCCGCCTTCTGCGGGGGGGACCGCACGCGGGCGCCGGGTTCGATATCGACCGATTCGGTGTAGGTGATCTCGTCCGCCGACGCCCCGTCCCGAAGCCGCACGCGCGCGCCGAAGATCCGACGGGCGTCGGCCTTCTCCTCGAGGTCGATCTCCCCGCCGTAGATGTCCTCGGCGTGAGCGCCCCGCTCGAGCTCGACCCGTTCGGCCACGAGCGGACCGCGCGCGCGCGACTTGCGCTGCAGGCGGATGCGACTGGCCTTGAACCCTTCCCGAGTGGAGACCGCGCCCCCGATCTCGGCGGGACCCGTGAGGACCGCGCGTCGGGTCTCGAGCGAGCCCCCGAGCTCGAGCCGCTCGGCCACGAGCGCCTCACGGACCGTGATCGACCCGCCGACCTCGAGCGGGCCGGTGAGCGTGAGCGAGCCGGCGACGGAGAATCGGCCCCCGACCTCCGCGCTCCGGCCGGATCCGTTCCCGTCGATCCGTCCGACCCCGCCGATCTCGAGAGTGTCGAACGCGAGGTCGCGGTTCGCGTTCAAGAGGCCGCCGACCTCGATCCGTCCCCCGTGCGCCGGACCGGCGAACTCGGCGAGCCCCCCGACCTCGAGCGACCCGAAGGCCAGCTCCCGCTCCGCCCGGAACCGGCCGCCGACCTCGATCGAGCGGCGCACCTCTCCGCCCCCGACCTGGACCGCGCCGCCGACCTCGAGCGTGTCGATCGCCACGTCTTGGAGAGTGACCCCGCCGCCGGCCTCGACGGTCTCGGCCGTGAGACGGCCTCCGAGATGGAACCGGCCCCCGACCGACACCGACCGGGCGGAGAGGGTCTGCGCCCCCTCGAGCACCCCTCCGACGTCGAACTTCTCCGCCTCGGCCGGACCTCCGACCTTGAGCCGCCGATCGACGTCGACGTGCCGGGCCTTGAGCGCGCCATCGATTTCGAGGATCGCGTCGCGCGCCTCGATGTTCTCCTGTGCGGTGAGGTTTCCCGAGATGTGGACGGTGCCGTCCTCCGAGCGGAACCGCTGGCACTCGAAGTTCCCGTGGATATCGGCCGACCCGTCGAACCGGGCGCCCCCGGTGACCGTCACGGTGCCGTCGCTCGAGATTCGAACATTGGCTTCCGCGCGCAGGTCCCCGTCGACCCGGCCGAGATGGGTCTGCGAGTTCCGGGGGAGCCGGGTTTCCGCCATGGTTCCGCCACCGTGCGGCCCCTCTATACGGCTACGTCACTTGGGGTGACCACCGAGCGCGACCCCGAGAAGCGTCAAACGGCGGAGGGGCTCCTCCTTTCCGTGGGCGACTCGCTCTCGGCGATCCAGCGGGAGGTCGTTGCCTGCCGCCGATGCCCGAGGCTGGTGGCGTACCGAGAGCGCGTCGCGCGCGAGAAGAAACGCGAGTTCCGGGCCGACGAGTACTGGGGGCGGCCGGTCCCCGGCTTCGGCGACCCGAACGCCCGGCTCGTCGCGGTGGGGCTCGCCCCGGCGGCCCACGGCTCGAACCGTACGGGGCGGGTGTTCACCGGCGACCGCTCCGCGGCGTTCCTCGTGCGGGCCTTCCATGCCGCGGGGTTCGCGAACCAGCCGACCTCGGTGCGGCGCGGCGACGGCCTCGCGTACCGGGACCTCTACCTGACGGCGGCGGTCCGCTGCGTGCCTCCCGACAATCGACCGACGCCGGCGGAGCGCGCGAACTGCGCGCCGTTCCTCGAGCGCGAGCTGAAATGCCTCGCCGAGACGAGGGCGATCCTCGCGCTGGGCGCGTTCGCCTGGGATGCGGTACGCGAGATCGTGCCGCGGGCGTACGCGGTCCAGCGACCGGCCACGCCGTTCGCCCACGGGGCCTGCGCGACCTTGGGGCCCGGGAAGCCGCTCCTGTGGGGCTCGTACCACCCGAGCCCGCAGAACACGAACACCGGGAAGCTCACGTTCCCGATGCTCGTCGAGCTCCTGCAGGGGATCCGAGCATCCTACTCGCCGGGTCCGACTCCCCGCGGCTCCCAACCTTAATCTACCGTCGTCCTCCCGCGAGCCGATGGCCGTCTTTGAGGTCTTCGAGCGCGACGGGCTGGCCCGTCGAGGACGTCTCGAGACCCCCCACGGACCGATCGAGACGCCCGCGCTCCTCCCGGTCGTCCATCCGGACCCGGAGCGCCAGCCGGTACGGCCGGCGGAGATGCGGGAGCGGTTCGGTGTCGGCGCGGTGATCTCGTCGGCGTACATCACCTGGAGAACGCCTCCGCTGCGCGCGATCGCGGAGCGCGAAGGGATCCACGGCTTGATCGGCTTCGACGGTCCCGTCATGACGGACTCCGGGGCGTTCCAGCAGCACGCCTACGGCAGCGTGGAGGTCGGTCCCGAGGAGATCCTCGAGTTCCAGAACCGCATCGGATCGGACATCGCGACCGTGCTCGACCGATTCACGGAGCCCGAGACCGACTGGGCCGGGGCGAGCGCGGCGCTCGAGGAGACCCTCGAGCGCGCCCGTTCCGCGCGCGCGGTTCGCCCCGGCCTCCTCGCCGTGCCGGTCCAGGGAGGGTCGCACGAGGACCTGCGGTCCCGCTCGGCCCGACGCGCCTCGGAGCTCGCGGACGTCCTCGCGATCGGCGGCGTGGTACCGCTCTTGGAGCAGTACCGCTTCCCCGAACTCGCGCGCGCGCTCGCCGCCGCCCGCCCCGAGCTGAATCCGGGAGCGGTCGTCCATCTCTTCGGTGCGGGCCATCCCATGACCTTCGCCTTCGCGGCCCTCTGGGGGGTCGACCTCTTCGACTCGTCGGCCTACCAGAAGTTCGCGCGTCGGGGAGACCTCCTCTTCCCCGAAGGGACGGTCGCCGCGGGCGAGCTGCGCGAGGAGATCTGCCGGTGCGCGCTGTGCGGCCAGCAACCGCTGACGGAGGTCGCGCGACTCCCGGCCGCCGAACGGGAGCGGCGGCTCGCGCTCCACAACCTCCTCGTCTCGATCGAAGAGGTCGGACGCGTCCGACAGGCGATCCGGGACGGCACGCTTTGGGAGCTCGCCGAGCGGCGCGCAGGCGGGCATCCGGCGCTGCGCGCGGGACTCGACGAGACGAAGCGCCACCCCGAGCCGTTCCTGCCGACCGAGCCCGCGTCCCGCCGGGCGTTCCGCGAGATCGCGGTGGAGAGCCGCTCCCGGCCGTCGGTACTTCGGTTCCGGCGTCGGGTCGACGAGTACCTTCGGGAGCGGCCGCTGCCCGAGCCGATCCCCCGCGTGCCGCTGCGTCCCGAGTACCTCGCCCACGTCCCGTGCGAGGACCGCGCGGGCCGCTCGATCGCCTGGCAGTGCGAGACGCCGCTCGGACCCGTCCCCCTCGAGCTCACGGAACTGTATCCCGTGGGCCCGTACCTGGGCGTCGA
>JASHVA010000192.1 GCA_030039715.1 Thermoplasmata archaeon
TGCAGTCGAGCTCGCCGAAGGAGTCGGTCGTGGTCGCGCAGAGGACCGTCGTCTGGTTCCACGACACCGACGCCAGCGCGGACCCGGGGAACCCTTCCCCCGACCACTCGACCGAGGTCCCGACCGGGCCGGAGGTCGGGGTCGCGGTGAGACTCGCGACGACCGTGAACGTGGCCGACGGGATGTTCGTGCCTTCCGCCAGTTCGACCGTATACGGGCCTCCCGAGGTCGGCGGGACGAGGAACGAACAGGAGGCGGTCCCGGAGCCGGACGTCACATTGGCGCAGGTCTGCGGGCTACCGGCCCAGGTCAGGACGTACGGTTGACCCGCATCGAGTCCTTCTGCATCGGCCGTCACCGTGGCGCCGACCGGACCCGACGCCGGGAGGAGCTCGAGGGAGGCGGTCACCGTGAACGGCTCGAACACCAGGAGCGTCGCCGACTGGTAGATATCCACATCGTGGACCCCGGAGGTCGTCGCCGGAACCGTGAGCGTCGTGGCGGCCGGTATGTCCCCCCCGGCGGTCGAAGTGAGCGACGTAGCGTTCGAAAGGCACGACTCGATCCCGACCACGAAGCAGTACTGGTACGAGCTCGAGGGGACGTAGCCGGCGCCAGTGAGCGTGATGTTCGAGCCCACCGACCCCGACGTCGGGTTGAGGACGAGTGACTCGGAGGTGACGGTGAACGGCGCCGAGATGACATAGCTTCCCTCGTAAGAGACGTCGACGTAGTACGACCCGGGCGCCGAGCTGACCGGTATCGTGAGGCTCGTACCCGCGGGGATCGAGCCGTTCGACAGGGCGGTGAACGAGTTGGTCGAGGAGGAACAGGCACTCTGGGTCGCTTGGAGGCAGTCGTCGTACGTCGTCTCCGAGCTGAACCCGTACCCTTCCAGCGCGACCACGGTGCCGACCGGTCCGTCCGGCTGGCTGAGCGAGAAACTCGTCGTCACCGTGAACGTCGCGCTGGCGACGAACGTGCCTCCGTTGTACACTCCGACAATGTTCGGCCCGGAGGAAGAAGGGGGCACGGTCGCCGGAGAGCAGGAGAAGCTCCCGTCGGAGGCCGAGGTGGTCGAGCAGATCGTCGAACCCGCGTTCCACTTCGCCGTGAGCGAGGCGCTGGCGGGGAAGCCGGTACCCGCCACCGTTACGGAGGACCCCACCGGACCGGAGTTCGGACTGAGCGTCACGTTCGCCACGACGGTGAACGTCGCATGGCCGTAGTTCGTGCCGTCGAACGCATGCATCGTCTCGGCCCCACCGGGGACCTCGGGGATCGTGACGACGCAGGAGAACGTACCGGTCGGGGAGGAGCTGCAGCCGTGACTGGTAGCCGACGTGCCGTCGAGCACGAAGGTGATCGTCTCCGATGCGGCGAACCCCGCGCCGGTCGCCGTGGTCGAGCTGCCCACGATCCCCGACGTCGGCGAGAGCGAGAGCGAGGTTCCTACGGTGAAGGTGGTCGAGGCGGAGTCGGCGCCCGCCACCGCGATGAACGGCTGGGCACCGTGGGGCACCGCCGGGATCGTGACGGCGCAAGCGAAGCTCCCGTTCGCGAACGACGTGCAGGAGGTCGAGGGCGCGTCGACCCCGTCGAGGGTGAACGTGACCGCCTCGCTAGCGGGAAATCCGCTCCCCGAAGCGGTCGTGCTGCTGCCGACCGGTCCCGAGGTCGGCGCTACCGTGACGGTCGTGCCCACGTCGAAGGTCGCCGATTGCTGAACGGCGCCCGCGGTCGCCGTCAAGGGCTGGGCACCGTACGGGGCGGCGGGGATCGTCACCGTGCACGCCGAGAAGTTCCCGACGCCGTCGGTGAGACAGGCGCTGGAGGAGGCGGGGTTCCCGGCCAGCGCGAACGACACCGCGGACGATGCGGCGAACCCGGTACCGGCCACCACCGTAGTGCTGCCCACGGCGCCCGAAGTTGGCACGAGGACGAGCGTGGGAAGGACTTCGAAGTCGACGGACGACGTCACGGTCCCGTCGACACCGGTCGTTGCCGCGACCGGATATTCGGCGGACGGAGAGGCCGGGACGGTGATCTCGCAAGAAAAGTTACCGTGCTCGTCCACCACGACGGCGCCTTCGTTGCAGGCGACGTCGGTCGAGTTGAACGACGCCAGCACGGACTCCCCGGCCGTGAAGCCGGTGCCCGTCAGGTTCGTGTCGGACCCGCCGGGTCCTGAAGTGGGCTCGATCGTCAACGTCGGTACGACCGTGAAGTTCGTCGTCGCGTTCACGAGCCCGTCGTCGGGGGTGCTGGCGCCCACGGAATAGTTACCAGCCTCTACCGCGGGCACCTGGATCGCACAACTGAACGTCCCGTCGGACGCCACCTCCGTAGGCGAAAGGCAGCTCCCCGCGAATTCGTTGAAGTAGGGCGTCACTGCGTCGCCGACGGTGAACCCGGAACCCGTGATCTCGAGGTCGCTACCGACCGCGCCGCTGCCGGGAGTGAAAGAGGTCGCGGCACCACTGTCCGCATGCAGCGGAGCCGGCGCCGAACCCTCGTCGACCCCGGCGTCGCCGGGGAGTGCGACCCAGGCGGAGGTCACGAAGAAAAGCGCGATCCCGAGGGCGATTCCCGCCGCCCTAAGGGGCGGAGTGCCCGACGCTCCTTCCCAGAGTCGATATCGATTGGACATCCGGCGATAAACGGTCCCGTCCGTTTCGCCGTTAAAAAGGCGAACCGGGCGAGATAAACTCTCCGGAGTGCGATATACGACCCTACGCCCCGCCGCGTCTCAGTGGTCGGCGGCGGCGCGGGCTTCGGTCGCGCGCAGCGTCTTCAGAAACCCCTCGGGCGAGCCGACGGAGCGCCACTGGTTCGGGTCCGGGAGGACGAGCGCCGCGACCGACCCTCCCTGGGCGATGAGCTCCTGGATCCCCGAGGTCAGCTCGAGCTCCGCGGAGCCCCGCGCACGGGCGCGGGCACGACGCAGGGCCGGGAACAACCGCGGGGCGAACGCATACGTCGCCGTGGCGGCCCAACGCGAGCGCGGACGGGCGGGCTTCTCCTCCATCGCCCGGACGTCGATACGACGCAAGCCCCCGTACTCCCCGTTCGGGACCCCTTCGACGACGCCGTATCGACGCGGGTCAGCGACCCTCCGGACCAGAAGGACGGCGTCCAGGCGTTCTCCCGCGAGCAGCGACGCCATGGAGGACTGCACCACGCCGCGGTGGGGCTCGAGAAGGATGCCGTCGCTGGCCTGCAAGAGGAACGAATCCC
>JASHVA010000193.1 GCA_030039715.1 Thermoplasmata archaeon
GGGGTCGGCGAGCTGGCGGAGGGCCCCGGCGGCCCGGCTCCGTACCTTCTCGTCCGGGTCGCCGAGGGCGTCCTCGAGCGCTCCCCGGTGCTCGGAGCGGCCGATCGCGCCGAGCGCCTCGGCCGCGCTCGCCCGTACCGCCGGGTCCGGGTCGGTGAGCACCGCGGCGAGCGTGCTGCCCGCGCGCGGGTCCCGGAGCATGCCGAGCGCGACCGCGGCCGTCTGTCGGAGGCCGGGCGACGGGTCGTTGAGCGCCAGCAGGAGCGGCGTCAGGTCCTCGAGGCGGCCCCGCGCGATGCTCCGGCGGATTTGCGCGGCCCGACGGGACGGGCTCTCGGCCGGGCGGCCCGCCGTCTTTCGAGCGGCGGAACGCGGGCGCGACCCGCGGGCGGTCTTGGGAGGCACCTCCCGTCGGAACGGTGGAGGGCTAAAACGTCCGCCCGCTCGCTCCGGCGACTCCGAGCTCGTGCTGCGCGAGCCCCTCGGGGGAGCGGTACGGCGACCGCTCCGGCGGTGGGGCGACGCCCCAGCGCGCGAGGAGGTCCGCCCGGTCGACGCCGAGCGGGGCGAGCAGCGTCTCCGCCTCGCGGGCGAGGAGCTCGAGGTACGCCCCCGCGTCGTACCGCTCGTCGCCGGCGAGGAGCTCCGCCGGCCGGACCCGGCGGCGGAACGAGCGGCTCTCCCGGTCGAGGACGACGTACCGCACGGTCTCGCCGGCGCCGCGCCGCACGCCGGCCTCTGCGAGCTGCCGGAGTGCCGCGACCGAGTCGGTGAACGTCACGAACGCCTCGGGCGGCTGGCCGATCCGGTGGGCGATGAGGAGCTCGTCGACCGGCCAGGCGCCGGCGCGGAGGCGCTCGGCGAAGAGGTCGGCCCGGGCGAGCGCCCGCGGAAGCCGCGCCCGGACCCCCTCCGCGTCCCGTGCCGCGCGGAAGAGGTCGAGCACCTCCCCCTCGAACCGCCGGACGAAGACGCTCGTGTCGTCGCGCCGCGCGCCGATCCCCCGGAGCTTGAACTCGCCGTGCTCGTAGAGCCCGTAGTACCGGTTCGGCACCCCGAGCCCGTGGGTCGTCGCGGGCAGGAAGACGATCCAGCGGTACCGCCCCTCGTAGCCGAGCGGGAGGCCGTACCGGTCGCTCATCGCCCGCGCGAACGCCTCGGGGTCCGGCGGCCGGTCGGGGTCGTTCGGCCGGAGCCAGAGGGAGTCGACGATGCCGTGGACGACCGAGTAGCCGGCCGCCTCCGCCTCGGGGACGAGGTCGGCGAGGAGCTTCCGCGCGTAGGCGTTGATCGCCTCGTGGCACTCAATCCGGCCGAACCGGGCGTTGCGGTACCCCTGGTAGCCGAACGCGGTGACGAGGACCCACTTCAGCATCTTGACGCGGCGCTTCAGGCGCGCCGCCTCCTCGGGCGGCGTCCCCGGCCGCTTCATCGCCGCCTTGTACGCCATCCGCCGGGCGAGGAGCGGCGCGAGCGTGCGGGGAATGAGGCCGACCCGCCGGACGCACGAGCGGTAGCCGAGCCCCGGAGCGCGGATCGGGCTCGCGGGGCAGCACCGGCACTCGAGCGTCTCGGAGGAGAGGTTGTTCCGCACCATGATCGACGGGTAGAGGCTCGCGAAGTCGAACTCGTCGATCCGGTCGTGGACGCCGACCGGCGGGAGGAAGATCGCGCCGCCGCGGTCGGCGGCCACGAGGTGGTCGGCGCGACGGAACCGCTCGGGCCGGTTCTTCTTCCACGGGACGTGGGCGCCGAGCGCGAGCGCCTGCGCCATCTCCATCGCGGTGAAGCAGGTCCCGGGCGACTGGCGGACGACGGTCGACAGCGAGAGCCGGGAGAGCCGGGCGGCGTCCACGAGCCCCGCGATGTCCGCGTCGTCGAAGAGGAACGAGTCCTCCCGGTCGATGTGGAACCGGCCGGGGACGGGGTAGCTCGCCGCGCGGTGGTAGACGACGCCGTACGACTCGAACGTGTGCGCCCGGTGGGTCGCGCGGAACGGCACCGCCTCCCGGCCGAGGACGAACTCGTCGGGCCGGAGCCCGCACGCCGCGGCGCGGCGGTAGAGCCATGGCAGTTCGAACGAGCCGCCGCTCTCCGTGAGGAGCACGTCCGGGTCCGAGCGCGCGAGCTCGCCGACGAAGGCGCGGAGGAGCTCGGGCTCCTCCCCCTCGAGCGCGACGTCCCCGAGCCGCACCGCGCCGATCCGGCCGTCGGGCGGCGGGATCCGGCCCGGCCGCTCGCCCGCGATATGGACCTCGAGCCGGGCGACGCGGAGCGGCGGGGTCGGATAGTCGATCGTCTCCGCCGGCTCGGTCGCCACGAGGTCGGCGCCACGCCCGGCGACCGGCGCGAACGGGTAGAGCGCGTGCGTGAGATGGTAGAGCTGCGGCGGGACGAGGTCGACGTCGTAGAGCCGGTACCGCCCGAAGTCGCCGAGGGCGTCGACCGCGCGCGCGACGGCCCGCCGCCGGCCGTTGTGCGCGGGCGTGACGGCGAGGACGGCGTGGGGCCGGCGGTCGTAGAGCGACGGAGCGAGGACGCGCCGCGCGACGTCGGCGACCCGGGGGTCGTCCGCGAGCCGGCGGGCGAGGCCGGCGAGCTCCGCGCGCGGCACCTCCACGAGGAACGGCGGTCGGTACTCGACCGCGGTCCGGCGGACCCGTCCCGAGGCCCGCTCCTTCCGCCAGAGGACGACCGAGCGGCCGTCCGCGCTCTCCGTGATGTCGATCAGCCAGCCGTCCGCGGCCGGGGCGTTCGGGTCCACGATCAGCGGGCGGCGGGCCGACGCGCCGGCTCGGCGGGAAGCCGGCGGGCGAGGTCGAGGAGGACGGAGAGCAGGATCGACTCGAGGAGGTCGGGGCTCCCGACGTACGTCGCCTGGGCCGCGTAGCGGCGCGCGCCGGTGCGGAGGGTCTCGAAGGCGGCGCGCTCCTCGGGTGTCGTGAGGAGGCGGCCGAACTCCTCCCAGCGCTTCATCCGCTCCTCGAGCGCCTGGCGGTACGTCGGGGCGGTGCGTCCCACGCGATCACCTCCCCGGCGGCGCCGCCGCCGTACTCCTCGAGGCCGTGCTGGCCGCCCGGTCGCGCCACGAGCGCGAGCCGGGCATCGTCCCGCAGCGCGCGAAGGCGCAGGCCGCCCGGGGCCCGGACGAACGTGACGAGGTCGGCCCAGCGGGGGCCGGACTCCGCGAGCCCGGGGAACCGGTCGAGGCCGCCGGGCTCAAGCGTGAGGAGGAGCGGCACGCGGACCGATTCGGCGAGGGTGCGGAGCGTCCGCGCGACGTGCGCGAGGAGCGCGGCCCGCTCGTCGTCGAGGATCTCGTCCGCCGCGAACATCGCGGGGAGGTCGTGGGCCACGAGGAGCGTGGGCCGGTGGCGTCGCGCCTCCGCGGCCCAGCCGTCGACGAGCGCGACCATCTGGTAGGCGGTGAACGCTCGGGCGAGCCGGATCCGGTGGAGCGTCGCGCCCGCGTCGACGCCGAGCGAGCGGCCGAGCTCCCCGATGCGGTACGGATGGAACCGGTTCCCGCCCTCGAGGAGCGAGACCTCCCCGCGCGCGACGGCGTTCCCCGCGTAGAGGAGCTCGAGGATCGGCTCGACCGCGACCCGCGGCCCGGCCCAGAGCGTCATCTCGCCGGGGACGAACCGGCGCTCGAGCCACGGGAAGAGGCCGGGCTCGCTCGGCAGGATCGTGCGGGTCCGCCGGGCGCGCGGCCGGGGCGCGAAGCGGATCCGGGGCGTCGGCGCCGGGACGGCCCGGGGCGTGGGGAGCGTCTCGGCCTCTCCATCGAATGGGAACGGTTCGAACGCGGACTCGTCGTCCGGTGCGAACGCGGGTTCGGGCTCGAGGAGGGCGCTCATCGGTCGGCCCTCGTTCGAGGGGTCGGACCGCTCTAAAGCGGCGGCTCGGGAGACGCTGAAACAGGGTCGGCAACGGAGCGTTCCCGGGAGCCCAGGAACCTACCCTAGAGGTCGAGGCGCGCGTGCCCCGGTGGGGGCGGGAGGCCGAGGAGCTCGGAAAGCGAGCGGCCGTTCACCGCCGCGTCGCCGCGGAAGTGGTTGTTGAAGAAGCCGTAGACGACGTCTGCGCATTCGGCGAGCGTCCGGACCCGTGCCACCCACGCCGCGATCTCCTCGGCGGAGTAGGTGTAGTCGTACCACGTCGGGTTCCCGTGACCGTGCCAGCGTACGTAGGCGAACGGCGCCGTGACGCGGAGGTCGACCGGAAGATGCGGGCCGTCGATCACGACGTAGGCGAGGCCGAACTCCTCGAGCAGCGCGTACGACGCGGCGGTGAGCCAGGAGCGCTCCCGGAACTCGACGGCGACCGGGAGGTCGCGGGGGAGCGAAGAATAGAACGTCCGCACCGTCCCCGCATCGAACGGCAGCGAAGGGGGGAGCTGGAGGAGCGCCGCGACGAACTTCCCCGCGTCGCGCAGCGGCTTCAGGACCGCGAGGAAGCGGCGGAGCTCCTCGTCGGTCCCGACGAGCCGCAGGTCGTGCGTGATCGTCTGCGGGAACTTCGCGGCGAATCGGAATCCGGCGGGGGTGCGCCGGACCCACGAGGCGGCGACCCCGGGCGCCGGCAGTCGGTAGAACGTGGAGTTGATCTCCACGATCGGGAAGAGGCCGGCGTAGTAGCGCAGCTTGTCGGAGGCGCCGTGCGGCGGATAGACCCGCCCGACCCACTCCGGGTAGTCCCAGCCGCTGGTACCGAGGAGGATCGCGCCCACGGTCTTCGGCCGAGCGAGGCGGCGGGGCGGGTTAAGCCCCGTGGAGGGGTCGAGAGACGGGTTTCTCCTCGGTAGCAAACGAAAATAGGCCCCGTCGCTGAAGAGTATCGAAGTGCGATGGTCACAGTCGACATCGACGAGGCGAAGTGCACCGGCTGCTCGCACTGCCGCGACGTCTGCCCCGTGAACGTCTTCGAGCTCCGCCCGCGCGACCAGCTGCCCGACGTGGTCGACGACCCCCGGGTGACCGCGAAGTTCCAGATGCGGGGGGAGAAGTCGCTCGCCATCCAGGGCCCGGTCTGCTTCGTCTGCGAGGCGTGCCTCTTCGAGTGCGAAGGGGAGTGCATCATCATCACGGACGACGAGAACCACGTCCACAAGTCGACCTACCGCTAGCGTCGAATCCGCGCGCGGAACCTCCGCTCCGGCCCGTTCTCTCGGCGGCCCCCGAGTAGCCGTTAAATAGACGGCGGCCCCGC
>JASHVA010000030.1 GCA_030039715.1 Thermoplasmata archaeon
GATGGCGGAGCGGGACCACGCGAAGCGGATCACCCGGGACCACGTGGTGAAGGCGAAGAACCGCCTCGAGAAGGACATCATCATCGAGTGCTGCCGCTCGCTCCCACCGCACTGCAAGGTGCTCCTCTACGCGATCCTCCAGTCGTTCGAGCGCCGCCGGACCGGGGTCCTCACGGGGGAAGTGTACGACAACTACAAGCGGCTCGCCGAGCGGCTCGGTCTCCCGCCGCTGCACGCGCGCTCGATTTCGAACTACGTGAGCGAGCTCGAGTCGCTCGGACTGATCCGGGCGACGATCGTCTCGCGGGGACGCGGGGGCCGGACCCGGGAGATCCAGGTCGACGTCCCGATCTCCGAGACGATGCCGGCGCTCGAGGAGGACCCGCTGCTCGCACCGCTCGGCCGACCGAAGAGCCGGGGCCAGACGCTGCTGACGAACTTCGACAACCCGGGCCGGACCGGCCCTTACTGACCGGCCGAGACCGCCTCGGATTCGGCCGCGAGCACCGTCGCGGGGATCGCGTTCGCCGCGCGCCGCCGCGCCCGCTCGCGCTTCAGCTCCCGCAGGTCCGCGTCCAGCTCCCGAAGCTCCGCGGCGGACCGGCGGAGCCGCACCCGCGCCACGCGTTCGGTCGCCGCGATCTCCCGGTCGAGCGCCTCGTCCGAGCCGCGGAACCCGCTCATTCGCCGGACCCTTCGTCGATCTGGGCCTTCTGCAGGCGGGAGGAGAAGTCGACGAAGACCGTCTTGATCTCGGTGAACTCCTCGATCGCGACGCTGCCCGCCTCCCGCCCGCCGTTCCCCGTGTTCTTCACGCCGCCGAATGGGAGCTGGACCTCCGCCCCGATCGTCGGGGCGTTGACGTACGTGATCCCGGCTTCAAGATCGTCCATCGCCCGGAAGGCGCGGTTGACGTCCCGCGTGTAGATCGAGGACGAGAGCCCGTAGTCGACGTCGTTCGCGACGCGGACCGCCTCCTCGTAGCTGCGGACCTTGAGGACCGAGAGCACCGGGCCGAAGATCTCCTCCTTCGAGATCCGCGTGCCGTGCGCGGTCTCGAAGACCGTCGGGGCGACGAAGTAGCCCCGGTCGTAGATCCCGCCGGTGAGCTTCGTGCCGCCGTAGCGCAGCCTCGCTTCCCTCTTGCCGATCGCGATGTAATCGAGGATCTTCCGCTCCTGGTCCGCCGAGGCGACCGGGCCCATCCCGGTGGCCGGGTCGAGCGGGTCCCCGACCGTGAAGCGGTCGAGCCGCTCGAGCAGCCGGCCGAGGAAGTCGTCGTAGACCGCCTCGTGCACGATGAGGCGGCTGGTCGCCGTGCACCGCTGCCCCGAGGTGCCGAAGGCGCCGAACAGCACGCCCTCGAGGGCGAGGCCGAGGTCGGCATCCTCCATGAGGATCACCGGATTCTTCCCGCCGAGCTCGAGGTGGACCATCTTGAGGCCCTGCGCCCCCCGGACGTAGACATCGCGGCCGGTCTCGACGCCCCCCGTGAACGAGACCGTCCGGATCCTCGGGTCGGCGACCAGCGCGTTCCCGACGACGGACCCCGAGCCGGTCACGAAGTTGAGCACCCCGGGCGGAACGCCAGCGTCCTCGTAGAGCCGCACGACCTCGGCCGCGCACCGCGCCGTGTTCGACGCCGGCTTGAAGACGACCGTGTTGCCCGAGATCAGCGCCGCCGCGATCTTCCAGTTCGGGATCGCCGTCGGGAAGTTCCAGGGGGTGATGCAGGCGACGACCCCCTTGGGTTGCCGGACCGTGAGGCAGAACTTCGAGCGGAGCTCGGAGGGTACGGTCTCCCCGAAGAGGCGACGGCCCTCGCCCGCCATGTACTCGATGAAGTCGATCGATTCCTGGACGTCGCCGAGTCCTTCGCCGATCACCTTGCCCATCTCGCGGGTGACGATCTTCCCGACCTCGGGCTTGCGCTCCTTCAGGATCCGGGCCGCCTCGAGCAGAATGTCGCCGCGCTTCGGCGCGGGCGTCTCCTTCCAGGCCGGGAACGCCTTCGCCGCGGCGGCGACGGCGCGGCCGACGTCCTCCGGCGTCCCCGAGACGAACGAGCCGATCGGCTCCCGCGTCGCCGGGTTCACGGTCTCGAACCGCTTCGCCTTGGCCGGCGAGGTCCACTTTCCCCCGATGAACAGCCCGAACTCCTCGACCTTGGACGGCATCGTGCGCACGACCGGGCCCGAGGACGCGGGACGCCGCTAAAAGCGTCACCGTCCCGGGGCCGCGGGCGCTTCCGTAGCTTAATAGTCCCTCCCCCCGTCGGCGTCCCGATGGAGCATCGCCTCGAGGTCGAGCTCACGCTCAGCGGGCCCGTGCGGGAACCCGCATCGCTCGGCCCGCTCGTCGAACGGACCGCGACCGAAGCGTTCGAGCGGACGATGGGCAGCGCCGGCAAGGGTCGGCTCTCGGATTGGCGCCTCGACGGCGAGCGTCTCTTCGTTCAGTTCGAGTCCGAGGGCCGCCGGCCGCACCAGGCCCTCCTCGCCTTCGTGCGGCGGCTTTCCGAGACCCTCGGGCGCGAGCAGAAGGTCGGCGTCCGCTCCTTCCGCGCGCCGCTCTACCGGACCCAGTTCGAGCTCTCCGCGGTGCCGAACCGGAAGATCGCGCTGCCGATCCCGCACGAGCTGACCCACGAGGGGAAGCGCGCGGTCCTCGAGCTCACCGACCTCCCCGAGGCGGCGCTCCGGAACAACTGGGTCGACCGGGTCGTCTCCCTCGTCAAGGAGAAGGTCGACCGGCAGAACTACGAAGGGAAGGAGCAGTACTGGTCGCTCCTGAGCTCGAGCCCCCAGCGGGAGATGCGCTTCGCGCTCGACCCGACGGAGGAGATGCTCCGTCGACTCTGGGTACGGCCCGGACCGACGAAGGGGAAGTGGTTCCTCGGTCCGACCGCGGCCCACCTCCTCCGCACGATGGAGCGAATCGCCCGGGAGGAGGTACTCGACCCGCTCGGCTTCCAAGAGGTCGTCCAGCCGCACCACGACTCGTTCGACATCCTGCTCAAGACCGGCCATCTCGAGGGCCTTCCGGGGGAGTTCTACTACGTGGCCGAGCCGAAGACCCGCGACCCGGTCGCGTGGGAGCGGTTCACGGACCTCGTCAAGATCACGGGCGAAGTGCCGCGGGAGGAGCTCGAGCGGATGGTCACGGGACCGACCGCGGTCTCCTGCTACGCCCAGTGCCCCACGATCTACTGGTGGCTCTCGGGCCGGACGATCGCGACCGAGAGCCTGCCGCTGCTCGTCTACGACAAGTCGGCGGTCTCGAACCGGTACGAGAGCGGCGGTCGACACGGCCTCGAGCGGGTCGACGAGTTCCACCGGATCGAGCCCGTCTACGTGGGAGCGCCCGACGACCTGGTCGCGCTCCGGGAGCGCCTCCTCGAGCGGTATGCCCGCGTCTTCAACGAGATCCTGGAGCTCGAGTGGCGCACCGCGTGGGTGACGCCGTTCTACATGCAGCAGAGCGGGCTCGTCGGCCTCGACGACGCCCAGGCCCGGATCAAGGGCACGATCGACTTTGAGGCGTACCTGCCGTACCGCGGGACGCGCGAGAGCTCCGAGTGGCTCGAGTTCCAGAACCTCTCGATCGTGGGCGAGAAGTACACGGACGCGTTCGCGATCAAGACGCAGAAGGGCGAGCTCTGGTCCGGCTGCAGCGGGATCGGCCTCGAGCGGTGGCTGACGGCGTTCCTCGCCCAGAAGGGACTCGACCCCGACGGCTGGCCGTCGGCGTTCCGCGACTACGCCGGGAAGCTCCCGCACGACGTGAAGTTCCTCTGATCCCGCCGCGCGGAAGCCGGAACTCCTAAGCCGCGGCACCGGTTCCCCGGCCGGGAGCGGGTCGTGGGAGCGCAGCGTCGGCTCGACGAGTTCGGTGCGGGCGAGGCGATCGCCGAGCCGCTCGTCCCCTTCGGTCGACCCCACCCGCCGGCGCTCCCGGGGGTGTGGGCCGTGCGGGACGGATACGTCGGGCACCCGCTCCTGCGCCCGGGCGAGCTGCGGGCGCTCCCGTTCCAGCTCGACCTCGCCCGCATCGGGCTCTCCGAGGATCTCCTGGTCGTCCTGCCCACGGGACTCGGCAAGACGGTGATCGCCGCCCTCGTCGCCGCCGAAGTGCTCCGTCGGGGCCCGGGCAAGGTGCTCGTGCTCGCGCCGACCCGTCCGCTCGTACAGCAGCACGCCGACTCGTTCCGCCGGTGGCTCGTGCCGCTCAAGATCGCCCGGTTCACGGGGACCGTCCGTCGGCCCGTGCGGGAAGGGAGCTGGGAGAGCGCGGACCTCGTTTTCGCGACGCCCGAGATCGTGCAGAACGACCTCGCGGCCGGCCGGTATCGCCTCGACGACGTCTCGCTCGTGGTCTTCGACGAGGCGCACCACGCGGTCGGGAAGTACGTCTATGTGCCGATCGCGGCGCGGTACCGGACGGAGCGGCCCCGCGACGGACGGGTCCTGGGGCTCACCGCGTCGCCCGGCGGCGGGGAGGAGAGGATCGAGGAAGTGGTGGCCGCCCTCGGGGTCGTGCGGATCGAAGCGCGGGCGCGCGAGGACCCGGGCGTGGCCGAGTACGTCCAGCCGACCGAGGTGACACCGATCTGGGTCGACCTCTCGCCCGAG
>JASHVA010000031.1 GCA_030039715.1 Thermoplasmata archaeon
CTGGAACGGATCGAGTCGGGGGAGGCGTGGATCGCCGCGCGCGGATTCCGCCGGGTCCGCCTGCGCACGCGGGCGGGCGGGGCGCGCGTCGAGGTCGACCCGGCGGAGGTCGCGCGCCTGAGCGCGGAACCCCTCTTCTCCGAGCTCGCGCGCGCCCTCGAAGCGCTCGGGTTCCGGCCCGTGACGGTCGACCCGCGGGGCTACGGCGCCTCGCACCGCGCGTCGGGGGGCGAACCGTGACCGCCGGGCGATCCTCCGGACCGGAACTGCCCGGGCGGTTCCAGCTGGAGACCGAGCTCGTTCCGCAGGGCGACCAGCCGAAGGCGATCGACGAGATCGTCCGGAGGGCCGAGCGGGGCGAGAAGTACGTGACGCTGCTCGGCGTCACGGGCAGCGGCAAGACGTTCACGATGGCGCACGTGGTCGCGCGCTTGCAGCGACCGACGCTCGTCGTCAGCCCGAACAAGACGCTCGCCGCCCAGCTCGTGAGCGAGTTCCGGGCGCTGTTCCCGCACAACGCGGTCGAGTACTTCGTGAGCTACTACGACTACTACCAGCCCGAGGCGTACGTCCCCCAGATCGACCTCTACATCGAGAAGGACGCCTCGATCAACGAAGAGATCGATCGGCTGCGGCATCGCGCGACCCAGGCGCTGCTCACGCGACGCGACGTGCTGATCGTCGCCTCCGTGAGCTGCATCTATGGACTCGGCTCCCCCGAGGACTACCGCGCCTCGGTCGTCGACCTCGCCGTCGGGCAGACGATCGGTCGCCAGGGCCTGCTCGAACAGCTGGTGCGGATGAAGTACCAGCGGAACGACATCGAGCTGAAGCGCGGCCGCTTCCGCGTGCGGGGCAGCACGGTCGACGTGATGGGGGCCGGCGAGACGGTCCACCGGATCGTGCTCGAGGGCAGCACGATCGGAGCGATCGCCGAGCTCGACCCCGTCACGCAGGAGGAGGTGCGCGAGCTCGGCCGGCTCGCGATCTTCCCGGCGACGCACTTCCTCTCGATCGACGAGCGGGTGAAGGCGGTGCTCGGCGACATCGAGCGGGAGAAGGAGACGCGGGTTCGCGAGCTGCGACGCGCCGAGAAGATCGTCGAAGCCCAGCGCCTCGAGGGCCGGGTCAACTACGACCTCGAGATGATCCGCGAGACGGGGTACTGCTCGGGGATCGAGAACTACGCCCGCTACTTCTCGGGCCGCAAGCCGGGCGAGCCGCCGTACACGCTGATGGACTTCTTCCCGGACGATCGTCTGGTCTTCCTGGACGAGTCCCACGTGACGATCCCGCAGCTGCAGGGCATGTACAAGGGCGACCGGGCGCGCAAGGACAACCTCGTCGACTTCGGCTGGCGCCTACCTTCCGCCCGCGACAATCGGCCGCTCAAGTTCCCCGAGTTCCTCGAGCGGGCCCCCGAGCTCGTCTTCGTCTCGGCGACCCCCGGGCCGTTCGAGCGGAAGGCGTCGAAGGGCGTCGTCGAGCAGATCATCCGGCCGACCGGTCTCGTCGACCCGCCGGTCGAGGTGCGTCCGCTGAAGGGCCACATCGCCGATCTCATCGTGGAGCTGCGGGCGTGCATCGAGCGCGGCGGACGCGCGCTCGTGACGACCCTAACGAAGGCGACCGCGGAGGAGCTCTCCACGTACCTCGCCAACCAGGGGTTCCGCGTTCGGTACCTGCACTCCGAGGTCGAGACGCTGAAGCGCGTCGAGATCCTCCGCGACCTCCGCGTGGGCCGGTTCGACGTGCTCGTCGGGATCAACCTCCTCCGGGAGGGGCTCGATCTCCCCGAAGTGAGCTTCGTCGCGATCCTCGACGCGGACAAGGAGGGGTACCTCCGCAGCGAGACCTCGATCGTCCAGACGGCCGGCCGGGCGAGCCGGAACGTCGACGGGAAGGTCGTGCTCTACGCCGACCGCACGACCGGCTCGATGGCCCGGGTGATCGCGGAGATGACCCGGCGGCGGGAGGGCCAGGTCGCCTTCAACACCGAGCACGGCATCGTGCCCGAGACCGTGGTGAAGGAGGTGCGCTCACTCCTCGCGCCCGAGGAGTCCGCCCCGTCCGGCGATCTCTCCCTCGAAGGCCTCGGCAAGCGCTGGAAGGACCGCCTCCCGCTCCTGGTCGCGAACCTCGAGGAGGAGATGCGGCTCGCCGCCGAGCGGCTCGACTTCGAGGAGGCGGCCCGGATCCGCGACCGCATCCGCGACGTGCGGCGCCGGGCGGAAGAGGCGGCCGCCGCTCGGGCACCGCCCCGCGCTCGCGCGGCATAAATCCCGTTTGCTCGGGGCCGAAAGAGGCCTTTAATAGCCGCCACGGCTCGAGCAGCCGATGGCGGCGCCAGCGAGCCCTTCGGGCGCGGACGGGCTCGGCGGATTGCGCCGCAGCGGCGCGGCCACCGAGCTCCTGTTCCTCTACGAGTGCACGACGCTCGAGCCGACGCAGCTGCGCCCGATCGCGGACCGTCTCGGGGTCACGGTGCAGGCGGTGTCGAACGTCCATCGGAGCCTGCGGCGCCGGGGCTTGATCGAGCTCCGTGGCGGCCGGTATCGCCCGACGGTCGAGGGCGTCGCGTGGCTCCACGACGGACTCGGGAGGATCGCGGACGATGTGCGCGACCGTCTCGCGCACCTGCACGTCGTCCGCTCCACCCGAGCGCGGGCGGAGGTGGCGATCCCCGCCGGGAGTCCGGTGTCGCTCGAACTCGTGGACGGTCTTCTCTCGGCCCGGCCCGGCGGGGCCGGCGCATCGCACGGTGTCGCGCGCTCCGGGGCGAGGGCGGGAGGGCTCGTGGAGGTCGCACAGCTCGAGGGGATCGTCCCGATCACACCCGCGGAGATCCGGGTCGTCGCGCTGCGCGAGGACGATCTCGAGGACCCGGCCACGCCGGCCCGGATCCGCGCGGCGTTGCCGTCGACCCCCGGCGTGGTCGGGGCCGAAGGGCTGGAGCCGTATCTCCTGGTGCACCGCGCCTGGCCGGGCCCCCTCGTCCGTTTCGCGGTGGCGCCCACGGCCGCGGAGGCCGCGCGGCTTGGCGTCCCCGCGACCGTCTTCGTGCTCGAGCGGGATCTCGCGCGGCTCCTCGCCGGTTGGGGGGGCGCCCGCCCCCCGTCAGTGGACGTCCGCTCCCTGCGGGCGGTCCTCGACGCCCGGAGCTCCCGCGGACTTCCGGAGGCCGGCCATCAGCTCGACCGGCGTGCGAAACACCGTCGCCCCGGCGGCGCGTAGGCTCTCCCAGGCCTCCGCGGCGCGGCCGCCCGTCCAGTCCCGCGCCGCGATGGGGGGCTCGGCGGCCAAGAAGACGGGCACGCGACCGACGTACGGGGCGACGTCGTCGAGGTTGGGGAGATTGGACGGGCCGACCGGGAACGCGGCGACGACGATCGCGCGGGCCGCGCCGAGCAGTATCGCGTTCCGCTGGCGGGCCTCGGGCCCCAGCGGGGCGAACGGGGCCTCGATGGCGCTCGGGATCCCCAGCTGCTCGGCCGTCTGGGCGTCCGAGTCGAGCAGGTTCAGGGTTCCCACCGTGAGTCGGGCCCCCTCGTCGGCGAGCAGCCGGAGGATCGGCGTCGCGGCGCCCGCCCCGCCGACAACGTGGACCGGCCCCCATCCGGCGAGCGCCGCCCCCGGCGCCGGGGCGGCGACCAGGCGCTGGGGGATCAGGTACGGAACTCCGGTCTTCGGTTCGATGCGTCGCTCCGCCACGACCCCCCAGACCCGCAGCAGCAGCTCTTCCGAGAGGATCTCCCCGGGCGGGCCGTCGGCGACCCGACGCCCCCGCGAGAGGACGACCACGCGGTCGGTGAACCGGGCGGCGAGGTTGAGGTCGTGCATGGCGGCGATGACGGTCACTTCGCCCGCTCGGGCGAGGTCGCGGACCCGCCCCAGAAAATCGAGCTGGTGACCGATGTCGAGGTGCGAGGTCGGCTCGTCGAGCAGGAGGATCGGTGCGGCCTGGGCGAGTGCTCGGGCGAGGGTCGCCCGCTGGCGCTCGCCGCCGCTCAGCGTCAAGATGCCGTCCCCGGCCCGCTCGGTGAGGCCCGAGGAAGCGAGCGCGCGCTCCACGGCCCGACGGTCGCCGTCAAGCTCCCCACTCCAGGCGTCCCGGTGAGCGTAGCGGCCGTACTCGACGTAATCGGCCAGCCGCACGTTGTCCCGAGCGGCCTCTTCCTGCGGGACCCAGGCGATCCGCCGAGCTCGCTCGCGGACCGGTAACGACGCGAGCGGTGCCCCGAGGATCTCGATCATGCCCGCGTCGACGGGGAGGAGCCCCAGCACGGCTCGGATCAGCGTGGTCTTGCCGGAGCCGTTCGGCCCCGCCAGCGCCATCATTTCCCCGCGCTCGACCCGGAGGTCGACCCCGCGGAGCGCGGGGCGACGTCCGTAGTTGACGGTGAGCCCCTCGAGCCGCAGGGCCGGGTCGGAGTTCATGCCCCGGACCCCATCGTCACGACCCGGCTCTGCCGGTAGAGCAGGTAGAGGAAGAACGGCACCCCGGCGAAGGCCGTGAAGATCCCGATCGGCAGCTCGGACGTGGGGAACGCGAGGATGGAGACGTCCCGCGCGGCGAGCAGGAACGCCGCGCCCGTGATGGCCGAACCGGCGAGCACGACCCGGTAATCGGTCCCGACCGTCCGGCGGATCACGTGCGGCGCGACCAGGCCCACGAACCCGATGATGCCCGTGAACGCGACCGACGTAGCCGTGACGACCGACGCGAGGAGGATCACCGTCACCCGGACCCGGGTCGTCGCGACTCCCGCGCTCTGCGCGACGTCGTTGCCGAGTTGGATGAGGTTGAGCTCCGGTCCGTAGAGGGCGAGCAGGGTGCCGAAGACCATGACCAGGGAGAGCGCGATCGCGTCGACGCTCCACGACGCCGAACCGAGTCCGCCGAGCAGCCAGAGGTCGACTTGGAGCCCGAGCTCGGGGTTGTATAGGAGGACGAGCCAGTCGGCCGCCGACAGGAACGCCGCGATCGCGACCCCACCGAGGAGCAGCGTCTCGACCGATCCGTACCGATTCCGGGCCAGCAGCACGACCACGAGACCGGTCCCGGCGGCGCCGAGGAAGGCGAAGAGCGGCAGAAAGAGGTCCGCTTCCTGGATCCCGACCTGGAAGACGAGGACAATCGACGCGCCGAGCGTCGCGCCGCTCGAGATCCCGAGGAGGAATGGGTCGGCGAGCGGGTTCCGGAACACTCCCTGGAGACCGGCGCCCGAGATCCCCAACGCCGCTCCCGCTATCAGGCCGAGCAGGATCTCGGGGACCCGGACCTCAAGGACGATGGTCGGGGCCGCGACGCAGCTGTACGCGTGGCTCAGGTAGCCCGCGCACGGGTCGGCCACCCCGAACAGGATCCGAAGCACGACCACGGGCGGGATCGGCACGGGGCCGATCAGGGGAGAGACTAGGACGGCGAGGGCGCCCAAGATGGCGACGCCGATCGCGAGGCGCCAGCCCCGACCGATTCGCCGACGACGGGGCGCTTCGGCGGGTGACGCCGCTCCCGGCTCCTCCGGCACGAGGCTACGTGAGACCAGGGTGGAATATCGCGATGAGGGCCGGCAGGCCCTGGAGGATCATCGTCGGGTCGGCCTCGGTCAGCCAGTTCGAATCGAGCCCGGTGATGTTGCCGGCGATCACGGCCGGGAAGCTCGACCAGAGCGGGCCGGCCGCGTAGTAGGATAGATTCAGGCCGAATCCGGTCCCGTAGATGATCCACTGTGGGTTCGCGGACAGGACCTGTTCCGGCGAGAGCTCGGGGTAGGCGAACGTGGAGTTCGCGCTGATGCTCGTCGCGCCGGCGGCCTCGATCAACGACTCCCCGAAGGTTCCGGGCCCGAACGTCCAGTAGCCGTTCGAGTCGGCGTCGTAGGTGACGAGCACGAGCGGGAAGCTGGGGGCGTTGTTGACGACCTGGCTCGCGTTGTACAGCTCGGCGGCGAGCTGGGCGTTGAGCGCCGCGGCCGCGGAGGAGACCGGGAAGATCTGCGCGAGGATGTTGAGGTCGACTTGGATGCCGCCGAGGGAGGATGCCTGCAGTACGACTACGGGAATGCCGTACTGCGCGGTAATCTGCTCCACGTCCGCCGTCGAGACGATCGTGGCCGCGAGCACGAGCTGGGGGGTCGCGTTGAGCAGGTCCTCGAAGTTGAAGGTGGGGCCGATCTCGACGCACATCGAGGAGGAGAGGTTCCAGAGCGCGATCTGATCGGGCGAGTAATCCGCGGAAAGACCGCCGAGGTCGGCCGCGTAGCAGTCAACGCCCGTTACGTGGCTGCGCAGCCCGAGGCGGTAGATCGAGTCCATGATGTTCGGACCGAGGACGACGACCCGCGAAGGATTGTACGGCACCGTGACCGAGCGGCCCAGGTCATCGGTCACGTGGACAGTGCCCGGAGTAGAGGAGCCGGGGCGCAGCTCGAAATAGGCACCGGTCGCGCCCACCGCCACGGCGGCCGTGATGATGATCGCGACCGCGAGGAGGGTCGCCGAGACCTGGCGACCAGGAGCGGGGGTGGCGGCGGGCGCGGCGGTCGAGGGCGTACCGTTCAACGACATTGGACGCCAGACAAACGGTCTTTAACATAAGCTTTCCCCGGCTCGGGTCTCCGTGGCGCCTCGAGGTTCCCGGTCCGGCCGACTTCCGCCGCTCGGCCGCGGGGTCGTGGTGGTCGGGACCGCGAGCGACGTAGGGAAGAGCTTCGTCGCGACGGGACTCTGCCGGCTCCTCGCCCGCCGCGGCTACCCCGTTCAGCCGTTCAAGGCGGTCAACATGTCCCTCAACTCGGTCGCGACCGCCGCCGGGGAGGAGATCGCCCTCGCGCAATGGGTCCAGTGTGCCGCGGCCGGCGTCCCGGCCTCGGCCGCGGCGAACCCGGTGCTCCTCAAGCCGCACGGGGCGGGCGTCGAGGTCGTGCTTGGGGGCCGATCCCGACTCGCGATCTCCTCCTGGCGCACGCAGATGCCGACCGAGCTGCCGCGGCTTCGGGAGCAGATCCGCCGGGCGCTACGGCAGACCCGGGCGACGGGTCGATTCGTGGTCGCGGAGGGCGCGGGGAGCCCGGTCGAACTGAACCTTCGCTCGAGCGACCTTTCGAACTTCTTCGTGGCGGAGAGCCTGGACGTGCCGGTGATCCTGGTCGCCGATCTCGAGCGCGGCGGAGCGCTGGCCCAGGTCGTCGGCACCTGGGAGCTCCTGGGGCCCGACGAGCGCGCGAGGGTCGAGGGCATCGTCTTCAACCGGTTCCGCGGCGACCTCGAGATCTTTCGACCGGCGGTGGAATGGACCGTGGCCCGCCTCGGCGTTCCGGTACTGGGCGTCCTTCCGACGCTCCCGGCCGCGGAAGGACGCCTGCCGCCCGAAGACTCGCTCCAGCTCGAGCGACGGCCCGGCCCATCGGTGCGGGCCCGAGCCACGGTGCGGATCGGGATCGTGCGGCTACCGCACACGGCGAACTTCTCCGACTTCGCCGGACTCGAGTCCCGCGGCGACGTGTCGACCGTCTGGATCGATCGCTCGCAGGAGCTCCGCACGCTGGATGCGCTCCTCCTCCCCGGTACCCGTCGCACCGGCGACGATCTCCGGTGGCTGCGCGCGCACGGATGGCCGGCGGCGATCGCGCGAGCCCGGGCGCGCGGCGCCGGGATCGGCGGAGTATGCGGCGGCTTCCAGCTACTCGGCGAATGGCTCGACGATCCCTCCGGCGTCGACGGTCGGCCCGGTCGACATCGCGGGCTCGGGTTGCTCGCCGTGCGGACCCGTTTCCACGAACCGAAGGTCGTCCGGCCGGTCCGGGCCGCCGCCCGAGATTGCCATCCGTGGCTCGCGCGAGGAACCGAGGTGGAAGGCTACGAGATCCACCGCGGCCGCGTGGAGCTCCGCTCCCCGTCACGGGCGATCTTCGTCCTTGCGGACGGGGCGCGCGGTGGGACGCCCTCGCTCGATGGGACCGTATCGCCCGACGGACGGGTCTGGGGGACGATGCTCCACGGCGTCCTCGGTTCGCCGCAGTCGGTCGATGGCCTCGTGGAGTGGGCGGCCGCGGGCGGTCGGCGGTCCCGTCCGAGCGGGCCGCCCAGCTCGACCCCGGCGTCCACCGGCGACGCGCTGTTTCCCGGTCTCGAGGCGACGGTCGAACGGGTCGCCGACCTGCTCGAGCGTCATCTCGATCAACGTGCGCTCTTCGCGATCCTTCGGGGCGAGGGCCGGCCGCTCACCCGGGCCGGCGGGGCCGCTCGCTCGGGCCGACCCCGGCCTCGGGCGCGCCAACCTCGGTAGGGTACCGGGCTCCCCAGCGATCGAGGAAGACGTGATCGTCGAGCGGCGCGCGGCGGGCCCAGCCTTTCGTTTCGAGCTCGGGCCGGGGTGGGAACCCCCGCACGTAGCCGATCGTGAGATACGCGATCGGTACGACTCCCGCGGGGATGCCGAGCAACTCCCGAACCCGGTCGGCGTCGAGGATGCTCACCCATCCCACCCCCAGCCCCTCGGCCCGGGCGGCCAGCCAGAGATTCTCGACCGCGAGGCACGTGGAGTAGACGTCGACCTCGCGAACGCGCACGCGCCCGAGCACGGCGGGACCGGCCCGGTCGGGGTCGCAGGTGACGCAGACGTTCAGAGGGGCGTCCAGGATCCCCTCCAGCTTGAGCGAGTCGTACAGCCGACGCCGCTCGCCCGAGAACTGCTCGGCCCCTTCCCGGCGCACCTCCTCGAAGTTCTGGCGCACGCGCGCCCGTACGGTCGGGTCGCGCACGATCACGAAGTTCCACGGTTGCATGAATCCGACCGACGGCGCATGGTGCGCCGCCGCGAGCACCCTCCGCAGGACCTCGTTCGGGATCGGGTCCGGCCGAAACTCGGAACGAACATCCCGCCGGCCGTAGAGGACACGGTAGAAGCCCTCCCGGTCCCGGTCCGAGATGTCGTCCGGGATCGCCTCGGACCCGGTTCGTTCCATCGCACGGCCATCGGACGGCGGTCCTTTAGCGTCGCGGCCCGCGGCACCGCCGCAACCGTGATGAGCGCCGAGTAGGAGCCGAACCGTGCGTTGGTCGGTCGAGGAGGACTACGTCATCGTGCGCGGACGGTTCCGCGTGGTGAGCTCCGCCCCGTGGCACGGGGGCTTCGTTCGGGCGGGCGCGATCGCGAACGTTCACGTGCCGAAGTCGTACGACGAAGCCGTACCGAGCTTCTTCCGCCGCTTCGAACGGCGGACGGGGGAACGGTCGCTGGTCGGACTCCTGACCGCGGTCGACCTGCGGGCGGTCGCGGTGCGACGCTCACGCTACGGCACGGCGATCGTGACCGCCGGCGTCTCGAACGCCGCGCGCGTCGGGACGATCAACGTGATCCTCGTCGTTCGAGGTCGCGCGACGGCCGGTGGCCTCATCGAAGCGGTGAAGGTGGTGACGGAAGCGAAGACGGCCGCGCTCCGCCGGCTCGACGTCCGGGCGGGCCGAGATTTCGCGACCGGAACCACCACGGACGCGGTGGCGATTGCCTGCGAGGACCGGGGCGAGCCCTGGGAGTACTGCGGCGGTGCAACGGCCCGGGGCCGGGCGTTCGGCACGATGGTCGGCGGCGCCGTTCTCGAGAGCCTGGCCCGGGGCGACGGGCTTCGTCTCAATCGGCCGATCCGCTCGCGCCTTACCGAGCGGGGATGGTCGTCCGAAAGAATCGAGCGGGCCGTGAGGGGCGCCCCGCTGTCCGACCGGCCCGGGTGGGAAGCCCGCCTCGGGATCGACGACGCGGTCCGAGCGGGCCGCCTTCCGGGTCGCCCGCTCATCGGTCGGGCTTCGCGGAAGCGGCGACGGAGCGCGCGCCGCGCCCCGCGCTCCGGACCCACCGACGGGCGCGAGCGAGATCCAGCGGTCGGTTCACGTTGAACTCGAGCCGGGGGTCGTCGAACAGATAGGGTCGATCCGCCCCCCGCGAGCGGGCGACGACCCAGTTGATGCCGACCAGTCGGCCCAGCGTCCGTCCGCCCGGACCGTACGTCCATCGTACGTCGCGCGGGATTGGATACCGACACCGGGAGCGCGGCAGCAGCCCCACTCGGCTCCCCGGCGAGGGCGCGACCGCCCGCAAGAAGCGCCCGAGCGTCGAGGGCGCGAGGAAGGGGAGGTCGGCCGAGACGGTGGCGAATCGCCGCGTCCGCTGAGCCAGGTACCCCACGTCCGCCGAGTACCCCGCTCCCGGCGCCACGAGCACGGGGATTCCCGCTCGTCGGCAGAACCCCTCGGTGCGGGGCGTGGCCGGGCTGACCACGACCCACGGGTCGACCGAGGGGACGTC
>JASHVA010000194.1 GCA_030039715.1 Thermoplasmata archaeon
TCGCGGCCGCCCGCCTCACCGCCGCGGGCCCGTCGAGCCGCCGGGCCGTCGTCGACCTCCTCGACGTCCGCCCCCGCGTGCGCGAGGGGATCGCGCTCGCCCCGCTCAGCCACGCGCTCATCGACACGTCGGACGGCCTCGCGGAGGCCGCGCGGCTCGTCGCGGCCGCGAGCCGCGTTGCGGTGGTGGTCGACGAGTCGCGGCTCCCGCTCGCTCCGGGAGTTCGCGCCCTCGCCCGCAGCCCCGAGCGGCGGCGGGAGGTCGCGTTCTACGGCGGGGATTACGAGCTCCTCGCGGCGATCCCCCGGCCGGCCTGGCCCCGGGCGCGCGCCGCCGTCCGGCGCGTCCGCGGTCGGCTCACCGTGGTCGGCGCCATCGAAGTCGGTCGGGGCGCCTGGCTGCGCACGGGGCGCCGGCGCACGCCGATGCCGGCCCCGGGCTGGCAGCCGTTCGGTCCGGAACGGACCCTCGACCGGTAGGACGTCGACCGGGTTCGTCTTCTGTCGTAACCCGTGCGCCGGCGTCGCAGGGTTCGCGCTACCCTCAAGTAGGGGTGCCCGGCTGCCCGCGATGCCCCGCGAGGGGACGAACTATGGCGAACACCTCCACCATCAATCCGTTCGAGACGGCGAAGCAGCAGGTCGATATCGTCGCGGACCTGATCGGGATCAACGACGGCGTCCGCGAGGTGCTGAAGCACCCGAAGCGGGAGCTCACGGTGAACTTCCCTGTCCGGATGGACGACGGCTCCTACGAGGTGTTCACGGGCTACCGGGTGCAGTACAACATGGCCCGCGGGCCGACGAAGGGCGGCATCCGATACCACCCGCAGGTGACGCTGGACGAGGTCCGCGCGCTCGCGGCCTGGATGACCTGGAAGTGCGCGGTCGTCAACATCCCGTACGGCGGCGCGAAGGGCGGCGTCGTCTGCGACCCGAAGAAGATCAGCCGGGGCGAGAACGAACGCCTGACGCGGCGGTACGCGAGCGAGATCGCGCCGATCATCGGGCCCGAGATGGACATTCCCGCGCCGGACGTCTACACGGACAGCCAGACGATGGCGTGGATCATGGACACCTACTCGATGCTCAAGGGCTACTCCGTGCCCGGCGTCATCACCGGCAAGCCGATCAGCCTCGGTGGCTCGGAGGGCCGCGGTGAGGCGACCGGCCGGGGCTGCGCCTACGTCATCCGCGAGGCCGCAAAGGACATCGGCCTCAAGATGAAGGGCGCGACGGTCGCGATCCAGGGGTTCGGCAACGCGGGCAGCGTCGCGGGGAACATCCTCTACGACGAGCAGGGCGCGAAGATCGTCGCCGTCTCGGACTCGAAGGGCGGGATCTACAAGGCCGACGGGGTGAACCCGCACGCCGTCGAGGAGCACAAGCAGAAGACCGGTTCGGTCGTCGGCTTCCCCGGCGCGAAGACGATCACGAACGACGAGGTCCTCGAGACGAAGGCGGACGTCCTCGTCCCCGCGGCCCTCGAGAACCAGATCACGAAGAAGAACGCCGACAAGATCCAGGCGAAGATCGTCGCCGAGGCCGCGAACGGCCCGACGCTGCCCGAGGCGGACGCGATCCTCTTCCAGCGGAAGGTCACGGTCCTGCCCGACGTCCTCGCGAACGCGGGCGGCGTGACGGTGAGCTACTTCGAGTGGGCGCAGGACATCCAGGGGTACTTCTGGGGGCTCCAGGAGGTCAACTCTCGGCTCGAGCGGACGATGGTCCAGTCGTACAACGACGTCCACAAGGTCGCGACCGAGAAGAAGGTCCACAACCGCACGGCCGCCTACGTGCTCGCGATCCAGCGGGTCGTCGACGCGATCAAGATCCGTGGCATCTACCCGTAAGCGCCGCGCGAACGTCCCGCCCGCGGGCGCCGACCTCCCGAAGTGCCGGGTCGCCTCCTGGGCCGACGTCGACGGCTGGGCCGACCGCCTCGCGGAGACGGTCCGCGAGCGCTCGGCGGTGCCGACGACGATCGTCGGGCTCACCCGCGGCGGCTGGGTGCCGTCGCGGGTCCTCGCCGACCGCCTCGGCGTGAAGCGCCTGGTCTCGCTCCGGGCCCAGCACTGGGGGGTCACCGCGACCCCGACCGGGGCCGCCCAGCTCACCGAGGGGTTGAGCGGGCCGGTCGAGGGGGAACGGGTCCTCGTGGTCGACGACATCACGGACACGGGCGAGAGCCTCGAGCTCGCGGTCGCGCACGTGCGGGACGCGCGCCCGCACCGGGTCGAGAGCGCGACGTTCCTGCACATCGCCCATTCCAAGTACCGCCCGACCTACTACGCCGAAGAGATCCCGCGCGAAGGATGGGTCTGGGTCGTCTTCCCGTGGAACTACTGGGAGGACCTCGTCGCGCTCGCGCTCCGCGCCGCGGTGCCGGGCGAGGGGGTCGCGGCGATCCGCGCGACGCTCCGGGAACGGTGCGGCTGGGACGTGCCGCCCGGGCACCTCGAGCGGATCGCGCGCTACGTCCCGTTCGGCTGACGGTTCGCCCGATCAGCCGGGCGCCGCCGGCTCGACGACCGAGCGCGCCGCGACGCTCTTGAAGTACTGCTGGAGGACGCCCGCCCCGATCACGAGCCCGAAGCCGGCCACGAGGAGCCCGACCAGGAGCGGGAGCTGCGTCGACGGCGTCACGCCCTGCAGGTACTGGACGAGCAGGAGGATGCCGAAGCTCACGAACCCGATGCCGATGATCGAGGTCGTCGCGACCGCGAACGAGCGGGGGAACCGCCCGCGCTGGAGCGTCCGCCGGATCGCGCGCCCGCATTCCCAGACGACCGCGCCGATGAGCCACCAGAGGAGCGCCGCCTGCAGGAAGAGCAGGACCCGGTCGAGCGGAGGGGCGTGGCTCGCGGCGTAGCTGTTGTACCCCGAGAGGAATCCGACGCCGACGAGCGCGATCGCGAAGAGGCCGAAGCCGAAGGCGACCGACCCCTGCCGGATGTCGGTCGAGGCGCTGCGGACCGAGTCGATGATCGCCTCGTCGATGTCGAACGTCCAGAAGATGAGGTAGACGCCGAGGACGACCGCGAGCCCGATGATCCCCCAGGTGACGACGCTCGCCGCGGCGGCGATCCCGAGGATCAGGAGGACGAGCGCGATCGGCAGGACCGTCTTCGCGCGCAGCTTCGGGTCCTTGAGCGCGCGGACGATCGTGTAGTACGTCGACTCGATCGAGGCGTTCTGGCGGACGTAGACGCGCCGCACGCCGTCGACCTTGACCCGGGAGGCGAGGATCGGGAAGAGGAACTCGTCCTCGGCCCCGTCGCTTACGAGGTACGCCGAGTGGGCGCCGGTCCGACCGAGGACGTCGTCGAACTGGTCGGCGACGCGTCGGTCGGAGAGGACCCCGACCTTCCCGGAGCCGGTGAGGATCGCGACCTCGCACTCCTCGCCGGCCTCCTTGAGCTCGTCCAGGAGGCTCACCGCGGCGAAGAGGGCGTTCGTGTCGGAGTCCTCGGGGTCGGCCGTGCCGAGCTTGACCGCCGCCTCGAGAACGTTCGCCCGGCCGACCACGGGCCCGGCGACCGACGCCTTCCGCCCGAGGTCGTCGTCGCGGTCGATGCTCACGACCAGGCGCATGGCCCGCGATGTATGCCCCCCGGAGCGCATAATCTCTGGGGTGCGCCGGCAGCCGCCGGACGCCCCGGCGGGGCGCGACCCCGCCCACGGTCTTAGGTACTGGACCGCGCTCCCGCGGGGCAATGGCCGAGCTCCCGGACAAGCGGACGGCGTTCATCGACTGGTACCTCGCGGTCGTCGAGGCCGCCCGGCTCACCGACAAGCGCTACCCGGTGAAGGGGATGAACATCTGGACCCCGTACGGCTTCCGGGCCCGCCGGAACCTGGACGCGGTCCTCGTCCGGGAGATCGAGGCGACGGGCTCCGAGGCGCTCGAGTTCCCCGCGCTGATCCCCGCGAACGAATTCGCGAAGGAGAAGGAGCACATCAAGGGGTTCGACGCCCAGGTCTACTGGGTCACGAAGGGCGGGCTCTCCGACCTCGACATCCCGCTCGTCCTGCGGCCGACCAGCGAGACGGCGATCTACCCGATCTTCGCCGTCTGGGTCCGCTCGCACCGGGACCTGCCGCTCAATGTCTACCAGATCGTCAACGTCTTCCGGTACGAGACGAAGACGACGCGGCCGTTCGTCCGCGTCCGGGAGATCCACTTCTTCGAGGAGCACACCTGCCAGGCGAACGAGGAGCACGCGACCGAGCGGGTCCGCTCGAACCTGGAGGCGTTCCGGAAGATGGCCGCCGCCTTCGTCCTGCCGTACCTCCCGATCCGCCGGCCGGAGTGGGACAAGTTCCCCGGGGCGTTCTATTCGATCGCGTTCGACGCCCCGGTCGGCGGCGCGCGGACGCTCCAGCTCGGGAGCGTCCACCACTACCGCGAGAACTTCTCCCGGCCGTACGGGATCCGATACGAGGCAGCCGACGGGAGCCAGCAGTACGTCCACCAGACGACCTTCGGCCTCTCGGAACGCCTCCTCGGTGCGATCGTCGCGGTCCACGGGGACGCGAAGGGTGCGGTCTTCCCGACCGCGATCGCCCCGTACCAGGTCGTCGTGATCCCGATCCCCGGGACCGAGAGCGGGGAGGGGCCGCTCAAGGTGGCGAGCGAGGCCGCCGAGCGGCTGCGGCGCCACGGCGCCCGGATCCACCTCGACGGCGGGGACGAGCGCCCCGGCGCGAAGTACTACCGCTGGGAGGCCGCCGGCGTCCCGCTCCGGCTCGAGGTCGGGCGGCGGGAGGCCGAGTCGCGGACGCTCACCGCCGCGGACCGGCTCGGGCGGAAGGGGCCGGTCGCGCTCGACCGCCTCGAGCACGAGGTCGGCGAACGGCTCGCCGAATTCGACCGCGCGCTCGCCGAACGGGCCCACGCCGCGTTCGCCGCTTCGTTCGCCGTCGCTCGTTCGCTCGCCGAGCTCGCCGGTTCGACCCAGGTCCGCCTGGTCGCCTGGTGCGGGAGCGAGGCGTGCGGCCACCAGATCGAAGCGGCGATCGATGGGGCGCTCCTCGGTACGCCCGAAGCGCCGCTCCCGATCGACCCGGGAGCGACCGGCGCCTGCATCGCCTGCGGAGCGACGGACGGGGCGCGTTGGGCCCTCGCGGGCCAGCCGCTCTAGGCCCCCCGAACTACGGGGGCGGCGCCGGGACCGGCGGATTCGGCAACACGAGCCACATGCCCGCGAGGCCGAAGAGGAGTAGCGTGATCACGACGGCGTAGACGCCGTTGTCGATCCAGACCCCGAACGAGACGCCCCACCAGACGTAGAAGGCGACGGCGAGGACGACCAGCGAGGCGAATCCCCAGAACGAGAGCCGGCGCTGGAGCGACATCTCCCGGAACCGGGTCGGCTCGCTCGGCATCGTCGCCATGGACGGCCCTTCGAGCCGGACCTCGTTAGATAACCCTTGCGGCGCCGGGGGCGCCGGGATCGGCGCGGGCCGACGCGCCGCGCGGGCCACAGATTTAACCGATACCCCGGACTAGAACCCGGCCGATGGCCGACGCGCCTCCCCCCGACGACGCGGCGGGCGTCGAGCCGTCCCGGTTCGACGAGCTCAGCCCCGAGCAGCACCGGACCCTCGCCTACGCGAGCTCGATCGGTTCGGAGTTCGACTTTCCGCTGCTCGTCGCCGCGATGGGGATCGAGGAGGAGCGGCTCGCCGAACAGCTCGAACGGCTCGTCCACTTGGGCGTGCTGCGGGAGCGCAGCGGCGGGGACCACTTCGCCTTCGTGGAGGAGGAGTTCCGGGCCCGGATCTATCGCTCCCTGACGGAGAGCCGGCTCCGCGTCCTCCACCGGAAGATCGCCGAGGCGATGGAGCGGATGTACCCGACGCCGAGCGCCGAGGTCGTCGCGGAGCTCGGACGGCACTACTTCCTCGGCAAGCTCCCCGAGAAGTCGCGCCTGTACAACCGCCTCGCCTCGGAGAACGCCCGCTCGGCGGACGACCCGGAGTCGGCGGCGCATTACCTCGAGCGGGTCCGCGTCGACCTCGAATCGGCGGAGGGCGACCATCGGCACGACCTCGCGGAGGTGGACGAGGCGCTGGGCGAGCTGTACTACTCCACCGCGAACTTCCCGGCGGCCGACCGGTACTTCTCCGAGGCGCTCGAGCACCTCGGCAGCGAAGAGCCCCGCATCCGCGGGCGGCTTCTCCTCGCCCGCGCCGAGATCGCCCGGGAGAAGCTCGACATCGAGGGCGCGACCGCCCAGGCGACGGAGGCCGAGACGCTCTTCGAGGCGGCCGACGACCCGCTCGGCCGGGCCCAGACCTACCGCCTGCTGGGGCGCGTCGCGTTCCACCGCGGGGCGTACCGCGAAGCGCTCGACGAGAGCATGCGGTCGCTCTACGCCCTCGGCGACACGAAGGACCCGCGTCTCCTCGGGGAGCTGTCGATCGACATCGGGAACTCCTTCGCGCTGCTCGGCCCCGACGTCTCGAACGAGGCGGTCGGCTGGTACGAGCGCGCGATCGACCGGCTCACCGAGGCCGGCGACTGGGTCGAGCTCTCCCGCGCGTACCACAACCTCGGCGTATCGCTCGGCGAGCGGCGGCCGATCGACGGCCTCGAGCAGCTCGAACGGGCGCGGGAGATGGGCGACCGCGCCCACGACCCCCGGTCGGTCGGCCGTGCGCTCCTCTCGGGCGTCGAGCTGCGCCTCTCCCTCGGCCAGCTCGAGGAGGCCGCCCGCGACAACGAGCAGGCCGGCCGGATCCTCGAGCGCCTGGGCGACGAGCTCGGGCTCGAGCAGGTCGAGGTCAACCGGGGCCTCATCGCGGAGAAGCAGGGCCAGTGGGACGACGCCGAGCGCTCGTACACGTCCGCCCTCGAGATCTGCCGGCGGTTCCGCCTGCCCGCGGACGAGGCGGAGGTCCACTTCTACCTCGCGCGGCTCCGATTCAAGACCCGGAACTTCGAGGCCGCGCGCCACGACTTCCGCGCCGCCGTGAACCTCGGCGTCGCCGACCTGAAGCCCACGCTCGCGAACCAGGTCGAGGAGTTGAAGCGCCAGCTGGACGCCGCCGACACCGGCACCCCCCTCCCCGGCACCGGCCCGGACGGCGCGCCGCCGCAGTAAAAGCCCCCGGGTGGGTTATCTACCCGGAGCACGGGTAGCGGCGGCCATGCCGGCGGTCGAGTCGTCGAGGTCTGCGGCCGTCCCGCCGATCATTGGTCGGGGCGAGGCGGTCACGGAGCTCGAGCGGACGCTGGAGCGGACCCGGGCCGGGGCCGGCGAGGCTCTGCTCCTCTCGGGAGAGGACGGCTCGGGAAAGAGCGTCTTCGTGCGCACGGCGGTCCACCGCGCCCGCCACCTGGGATTCGAAGTGCTCGACGGCCGGGCTCTCCCCGAGGAGATCCCGCGGCCGTTCTCGCTCCTCCGGGACCTCCTGCGCTCGGCGGAGCGGCCGGGGCGCTCCGACGCGGCGGACGGCGACGAGGCGCCCCCCCTCCCCGGCTTCCTCGCCCCGTACGCGGGGGGCGAGGCGGCGGAGCCGGCCCGGCTCGCCGACCGCAGCGAGCCGACCCCCGAATCGGAGGGGCTCGCGACGATGCTCACGCCGCTCGACAGCCCGGGCGCCGGGATCGGAGCGGCCCGGGGCGAGGTCTACCTCTCCGTCATCCAGTACCTCGTCGACCTCGCCCGCCGGTCGCCGGTGCTCCTCGCGGTCGACGACCTCCACCTCGCGGACGGCGCGTCGATCGAGTTCCTCGGCCGACTCGCACCCGAGCTCGCCCGGCACCCGATCGCCCTGGTCGCGAGCGTGGCGACGGGGAGCCGGATCCCGCCTCGGGCCCGGGAGCCGGTGGAGTCGCTCGCCCGCTCGACGACCGTGCGCACCGTGCCGCTGCGGCCGCTCTCCGCCGACGAGGTCGGGGAGTTCGCCCGTTGGGTACGGCGCGGGATCCCGGCCGACGCGGCCGACGTCCGGCGCTGGCACGCCCAGACCGAGGGGAACCCCCTCTTCGTCGAGCAGCTGGTCCGCTCGACGAGCGGCGCCGGCCTCCGCCCCGCGGGGGGGCCGGGCGGGAGCGGCGACCTGAACGAGATCCTGCTCGGTCGGGTCCGGGCTCTCGGCGAATCGGAGCGGCGGACCCTCACCTACGCCGCGCTGCTCGGCCGGGAGTTCCAGTTCTCGAGCCTCGTCGCGATCTCGGAGTCGGACGAGGAGCGGACGACGGAGAGCCTCGACCGCCTGGTCGCGGGCGGCCTCCTGCGCGAGAAGGGCGACGAGGTCGTCGAGTTCGTGACGGAGGGCGTGCGCGCGGGCGTCTACGGCGAATTGACCGAGACCCGGCGCCGGATCCTCCACCGCCGCGCCGGCCGGGCGCTCGAGGAGCACGGGCTCGCCGGCGAGTTCGAGCTCGCCCGCCAGTTCTACCTCGGCCGGGACGACGCGAAGGCGGCGGAGTACAACTACCGGGCCGGCGTCGGCGCGATGCGCGGCTACGCGTTCGAGACCGCGGTGCCGCACCTCGAGCGCGCCCTCGAGGCCGAGCGGCGCCGGGCCGACCGCAGCGCGGCCCGAGAGATCCGCATCCTGATCGAGCTCGGCCGCTCGTTCGACGAGCTCGGCGAGCTGCCGCGCTCGGAGGTCGTGCTCTCCGAGGCGGTGCTGCTCGCCCGCACGCGGCCCGAGCTCGACAACGAGCTCGGCCGCGCCCTCCTCGGGCTCGCCCAGACGCGGCAGGACCAGAGCGAGCTCGCGAGCGCGGAGGCGCTCGCCCGGGAGGCGTTCGGCCGTCTCGAGCGGGTCGGCTCGCGCCGCGAGGTGATGACGGCCCACCGCGTGCTCGGGACGGTCTACTGGCGGCTCGGCCGCCTCGCGGAGGCCGAGCGCCACCACCGCCTCGCGCTCGAGATCGCCGAGCGGGAGGGGACGACGAGCGAGCGGGGCCATGCGATGATCGACGTCGCGAACACGATGCTGCTCGGCGACGAGTCGCTCATCCCGCAGGCGCTCGAGCTCTACGAGCGGGCCGCGGAGCTGTTCGGCTCGGGCCAGGACCTCGGGGCGCGCGCCCGGGTCCTGATGAACCGGGCGGTGCTGCTCTACTCCTCGGGCCGGCCCGAGGAGGCGCTCCAGGGCCTCGACCAGGCGATCGACGCGGCGGAGCGCTCCCGCTCGCCGATCTGGATCGGCTACTGCTACCTCAACCTCGCGCTCATCAACGCCGAGCTCGGCCGCGCGGAGAAGGCCGGGCCGGCGCTCGAGCGGGCGGAGACGCTGCTCACGCCGCTCGGCGACCGACTCGCCCCGGAGCAGATCTCGCTCGCCCGCGGGCTCCTCGCGGAGGCGGAGCGCGACTTCGATCGCGCGGACGCCCACCTCGCGGACGCCCTCCGGCGGGCCCGGGAGCTGAACGCCGAACCCGAGGTCTCCGAGATCCTGTTCCGGCTCGCGCACGTCGCCTACTCCCGCGGGGACCCGAACGCCGCGCGCGCGAAGCTCGCGGAGGCCCGGGCGGCGGGCCTCGCGACCAACCGGAGCGACCTCGCCGTCCGCGTCGCCGAGCTCGACGCCGCCCTCGGGGGCGCGGCCGACCCCCACCGTTAAGGCGGCGACCCCCGTCGTCGGCGCGATGACCGGCGCGCCGCGCGACCTCTCCCGGCCCGTCGACGGCTCGCCGCTCCCCGACCGCTCCGACCCGAACTTCGAGCGGGAGGTCCGCCGGATGTTCGCCCACATCGCGCGGCGGTACGAATGGTTCGACCACGTCGCCTCGCTCGGGAACGACCTCCTCTGGCGGCCGCGCGCGATCTGGCAGCTCGACCGGTTCCGGCGGACCCCGCCCGTGCGCCGCGTGCTCGACCTCGGCTGCGGCACGGGGGAGCTCACGCGGCTCCTCGCCCGCCACTTTCCCGAGGCGACCGTCGTCGGTGTCGACTTCACGGCCGACATGCTCTCGGTCGCCCGCCGGCGGAGCCGGGGGAACTTCCCGCGGGTCGCCTGGGGCCGGGGCACGGCGATGCGTCTCCCGTTCCCCGACGGCTCCTTCGACCTCGTGACGAACGCCTTCCTCGCCCGCAACCTCTTCGACCTCGAGCTCGCGCTCCGCGAGATGCACCGCGTGCTGCGGCCGGGCGGCACGCTGCTCGTCCTCGAGATCACCGAGCCGGTGTCGCCCGCGTTCGGCGCCCTCTTCCACGCGTACTTCGACCACGTCGTCCCGTGGCTCGGCGCGGCGGTCGACAGCGCCGGGCCGTACCGCTACCTCCCCGAGTCGCTCCGGCGCCTGCCGCCCCGTCCGGCGTTCCGCGAGGCGCTGCGCCGCGCCGGATTTCCCCGCGCGGAGCTCCTCCCGCAGTCGATGGGGATCGTGACGACCTTCCTCGCCGAGGCCGGGCCGACGCCTCCGGACGGGGGCGACCGCAGCCGTTAAGCGGCCGCTCGACCGCTCACCGGCCGAGGGGTCCCGTGCCGTTCGACGCGTTCCGCTACGCCCACGCGCACCGAGGCGAGGTCGCCTGGCTGAGCCAGAACACGAACCACCTCGTGCCCCCCGAGGTCGTCCGCGGCGCGCTCGAGGAGGCGATCCGTGAACGGCGGTACGAGGGGTACCCGTACGCGCCCGGGGACCCGGAGCTGCTCGAGCGGGTCGCCCGCGACCTCGGCCTTCCGGGCCAGACCCCGTTCCTCACGGCGGGCGGGACCGAGTCGCTCTACATGATCACCCGGGCCCTCCTCGCTCCGGGCGACGAGGTCATCGCCTCCGACCCGAGCTATCTCATCATCCACCGGTTCGTGGAGCTCTCGGGCGCGCGGACGCGGAACCTCGACATCTACGCGCCGCCGTACCGGCTCAGCGCGGAGCGCGTCGCGGAGGCGATCGGGCCGAAGACCCGAATGATCCTCCTCATCGACCCGTTGAACCCGCTCGGCTCGGGGTATCCGCGAGAGGAGGTCCGCGCGATCGCCGAGGTCGCCCACGACCACCACCTGACGCTCCTGAACGACGTGACGTACCGCGACTTCTCCGACCACGCGAGCCTGGCCGCCCAGTTCGCGCCCGAGGAGACGATCACGGTCTGGTCGGTGTCGAAGAACTGCGGGCTCGCCGGCCTTCGGATCGGCGGCTTCTCCGCCCGCCCCGAGCTCGTGAAGCAGCTCGCGCGGTTCAACACGAACGACCTCGGCGTCAACATCCTGGCGCAGGTCGCGGCGAACGCGGCCCTGCGTACGAAGTCCGAGTGGTTCGGCGCCGTGAAGCGACAGACCCGGGAGAACGGGGCCCGCGTGAAGGCCACGGTCGAGCGCGTGCCGGGGGCGTCCCTCCCGGTCTACCCCTCGCAGGCGAACATGATGGTCGTCGACATCTCCCGTCTCGGCCTCTCGCCCGAGGCGCTCCAGGAGGAGCTGCTCCTGCGCCACGGGGTCTTCGTACGGGCGGGGAACTACCTCTCCCCGACGCACGGCGCGAAGTTCGTCCGCGTCTCGTTCTCCAATCCGCCCGCGGACCTCGACCGGTTCGAGCGGGCGTTCCCCGACGCGATCGCGGCGCTCGCCCCGCGGGCCCCGGCTCCGACCGCCTAGCCGGGCCGGACGCGGGCGTCGACGACCACGTGCGTGCGGCCGGGGCCGTACGGCTTCACCTCGCGCGCCCGGAGCGGCTCGAGCAGCTCTCCCGCGGCGTCGCGGACCGCCTCCCCGACCCGTGCCGTTGCCCGCCCGCTCGCCCCGTGCGCGTCCTCGACCGCGTGGACGTGCAGCCAACCTCCCGCGGGACGCACGAGCCCGAGCGCCCGGCCGACCCACGGCACCGCGTCCGGGAGATACCCCAGGAAGACGCGGTCGGCGGCGGCGGGCTCGAGCCGGATCGTCCGGTTCTCGCCGAGCCGCCCGTCGATCCGGTCGGCGACTCCGTTCCGCGCCGCGTTCTCGAGGAGGTAGCGGAAGGCGACCGGGTTCTTCTCGACCGCGACGACCCGCCCGGCCCGACCCCGCACCGCGGCGGGAATCGCGAAGTAGCCGATCCCGGCGAAGAGGTCGACGACGGTCTCCCCGGGCGTGACGAGCCGGCCGGCGCGCTCCCGTTCCGTGCGGTTCCCGGCGGCGAACATCAGCTCGGCCGCGTCGAGCCGCCAGCGGATCCCGTGCTCGACGACCTCGGTCTCGGTCGGGCCGCCCGCGATCCGCTCGACCGCGGGGCGCCGAAGCTCGCCCGAGACCGGACCGACCTGCGCGAGCACGGTCGTGACGCCGAGCTCCGCCCGCCAGGCCTCCCCGAGGAGCGGAAAGTACGGCCGGAAGACCCCGGGGAGCCGCAGCAGGAGCACCCGCCCCAGCCGCTGGTAGCCGGC
>JASHVA010000195.1 GCA_030039715.1 Thermoplasmata archaeon
GTCCCGTGGACGGGTCGCGCACCGGGCCGTACCGCCCGCCCGCCGGCGGGCGCCAGGTCCCCCCGATGAAGAGGGCGCCGCGGCCGTTCGCCGGAAATCCGTCGGAGCCGCTCATGCTACGCGGGGTCGCCGTACGTGAGGTAGTGCCAGCCCTTCCGGGCCTGGCCCGTCAGGTCGACGTAGATGTTCTTGATCGCGGTGTAGTCGAGCAGGGAGTCCGTCCCGAGGTCCTTCCCGAAGCCCGACTGCTTGAACCCGCCGTGCGGCGTCTCCGAGCCGAGGGGCAGGTGGTCGTTCACCCAGACGTCCCCGAACCGCAGGGCGTTCGCGGCCTTGATCGCGGTCCGAAGGTCGTTCGTCCAGACGGAGCCCGCGAGGCCGTACTCGACGCCGTTCGCGATCTCGAGCGCCTGGTCGAAGGTCGAGAATTCAAGCACGTCGAGCACCGGCCCGAAGACCTCCTTCTGGGCGATCGCCATGTCGGGCGCGACGGAATCGAAGACGGCGGGCCGGACGAACGAGCCGTGCGGGTAGTCCTTCGGCGCCTCCGTGCTCCCGGCGACGAGCTTCGCGCCCTCGTCCTTCCCCTTCTCGACGAACTCGAGGACGCGCTTCTGGTGCGTCGCGTGGACGAGCGGGCCGAGGTCGGTCTTCCGGGAGAGCGGGTCGCCCAATCGGATCGTCGCGACGCGCTCGAGGAGGCGCTCGACGAACTTCGCGCGCACCTTTTCGTGGACGATGAGCCGCGTCGCGGCCGTGCAGTCCTGCCCGCCGTTCACGTAGCCGGCGACGATTGCCCCCTCGACCGCGGCGGAGATGTCGGCGTCCTCGAAGACGACGAACGGGGCCTTCCCTCCGAGTTCGAGCTGCACCCGCTTCACCGTGTGGCTCGCCGCCTCCATGATCTTCCGGCCGGTCGCGGTGTCGCCGGTGAGCGAGACCAGGTCGACCTTCGGGTTCCGCGAGAGCTCGTCGCCGACCTCGTCGCCCGGACCGGTGACGACGTTGAGCGCCCCGGCGGGCAATCCGGCTTCCTGGAACGCCCGGCCGAGCTCGAGCGTCGTGAGCGGCGTCCAGCTCGCGGGCTTGAGCACGACGGTGTTGCCGGTGATGAGCGCGGGGCCGATCTTCCAGACGGCCATCATGAACGGGTAGTTCCAGGGGGTGATCGAGGCGACGACGCCGACCGGCTCGCGCCGGAAGATCGTCGTCCCCTCGCCGGTGAACTCGCCCGGGCTCTTCGCCTCGAGCGTGCGCCCGGCGCCCGCGTAGAAGACGAGGTTGTCGACGGAGAACGGGAGGTCGGCGTCGAGCGCCTGCTTGATCGTCTTCCCTTGGTTCCGGCTCTCGAGCTCGCCGAGCTGCGGCAGACGCTGCGTCAGGATCTGGGCGGCCTTCAGGAAGACCTCGCCCCGTGCCTTCGGCGGGAGGCGCGGCCACGGGCCTTTGTCGAACGCCTCCCGGGCGGCGTCGATTGCCCGTCGGGCGTCCTCGCGCGCGCCGCGCGGGACCGCTTCGAGTTTCGCCCCATCGTACGGGCTCGTGACCTGCGTCGTCGCCTCGGAACCCGCGGCGACCCACTCCCCTCCGATCAGCATCTTGAGCGCCATGGACGGCCTCGCGGTCCGCCGAGTCCGGCGCGTCTAAATAGGCTGCCGCCGCCGACCGGAGTTCTCGACGAACTCACGACCATGGCATACCTTATCAAGGGGGTAGCCGCTTGCGCGCCCGGCCCGACGAGGGTCCTGTTCTATGAAGCCGCAGACGCGCAATATCGTGGTCATCGCGGTCGTGGTCGTCGTCGTGATCGCCGGGATCGGCGCCTACTTCGCCCTGCGTCACGCCACGACGTCGAACTGCGGGCCGAACCAGACGGCGTACATCTGCATCGACCAGGCCGAAATCCCCGATTCGCTCGACCCGGACGTGACGTTCTCGACGCCCGGGTGGGCCGCCGTGCAGCAGGTCTACCAGGGACTCGTGAACTACAACGGTTCACAGACCACCAACTTCTCCGGCGTCCTCGCCTCGGGCTGGACCGTCACCAGCAACTACAACCCCGTGACCGAGAGCAACATCTCGACCTACACGTTCCAGCTGCGACCCGGAGTCGTCTTCTCGAACGGCGACCCGTACAACGCCTACGTCCAATGGTACAGCCTCTATCGGAGCCTTCTCCTCGCGCAGGGTCCGCAGTTCATCCTCGAGGAGAACTTCTACTCGACGAACTTCAACCCGTCGGCCCCGCTCAATTATAGCTCGCCGCTCGCGGCCAGCCAGGCCGCGAACTCGACGCTCGTGAGCGACCTCAACAGTTGGAACTTCCTCGCGCCGACGACGAGCGAGATCGCGATGATGGAGCTCCCGAACCAGTCGTTCCAGGTGGTCAACAACGAGTCGATCGCCCTCAACCTGGGGTACGGCTACCTCGTGAGCAACTACACGTACCTCCTCGCCTCGATCTCGGCCCCGAACTCCTACGCAGTCGACCCCGCGTGGGTGGACGCGAACGGAGGGATCCAGTTCGGCAACGTCAACGACTACACCGCGTCCCACACCCTCGGCACCGGTCCGTACGTCCTGAACGGCTACAACCCGGTCGGCGGCGGAGGCTACACGCTGACGCCGAATCCGAAGTACTGGGGTGCGAGCGCCTACGCGACGCAGCCATGGAACAACAACCTCGCGCCCGCGAACACCTCGGTCGAGGTCATCTTCCAGGATACGATCGACATCACGGTGAACGACCTCAAGACCGGCCAGGTCCAGGGGGCCTCGTTCGCCTACGTCGGGCCGTCGACCATCGCCCAGCTACAGGGGTACTCGAACGTCGTGGTCGACCCGCTCTCGATCATCTATGGCGCGACCAGCGGCTCCTGGTGGATTTACCTCAATCAGACGACGTACCCGCTCAACAACCTCTCCGTGCGCGCGGCGATCACGCACGCGATCAACTACCAGCAGATCATCGAGCAGGCGTTCGGCGGCTACGCGTCGCAGTGGGTCGGCCCCGTGCCGCCGGCGTACCCGTACAACAACAACGTGACCGCCCAGGAGCCGTACTACCAGTACAACCTGACGCTCGCGAAGCAGGAGATCGCGGCGTCGCCGTGCGCGGACGACGCGTGCGCGAGCACCACGTTGAACTACATGTACCTCAACGTGGGGGCGGATTGGGCGGAGACCGCGACGTTCCTTCAGGAGGACCTTGCCGCGATCGGGATCACGATCAACCCGGTGGGCGTCAGCCTGGACGAGCTCTACGAGGAGCAGGGTCTCGACTCGAACGGCCAGTGCGTCTCCGCGACCTCGGCGAACGGCGGGCCGTTCCCGATGGGCCAGGAGTTCTACACCTCGGACTACATCTCGCCCGACGACTGGACCCAGAACGACTTCGTGAGCTCGGGGAGCGCCAACGAGTGCATGGCCGGCTTCAACTCGGTCGCCCTGCCGAACTACAACGCGACCTACGACAACTGGGTCTACTCGGCCGCGAGCGACTCGAACCCGAGCGACCTCACGAGCTACTACACGAACATGACCCAGGTGATCTACCAGAACTACTCGGAGATCTGGCTGGT
>JASHVA010000196.1 GCA_030039715.1 Thermoplasmata archaeon
GACGACACGTTCCTCTACAGCGGCCACTCCTACGTCTACGAGCGGGTCGCGATGATGAAGAACCTCTCGATGAAGGAGATGGAGCGCGAGGTGCGGAACCGCGCGGAGATGCTCGAGTACCTCCAGTTCCGCGACGCGCAGGCGACGCGCCTGAAGCCGTTCACCCACCGCGACGTCGGCCGGATCGTCTCCTTCTACTACAAGGAGCCCGAGAAGGCGCTCGCCGAGGCACGGGCCGACCTCGCGAAGGGGAAGGCCGCCGCCCCGGCCCGGTAACGCCATACTCGGCGCCCGCCTCCGACGACTCCGGATGGCGGCGCCGTTCGAGCGGGTCGACCTCGGCGTCGGGCGCTCGGTCGCGCTCTGGTGCGAGGACGCCGTCCCGGGCCTCGCGCGCCGCGTCGGCGCCGGCGCGGCCGACGTCGTCGTCACGTCCCCGCCCTACAACCGCGGCGTCGCCTACCGCTCGTACTCGGACGCCCGTCCCCGCGCGGAGTACCTCGCCTGGATCGGCGAGGTCGCGGCGGCGGTCGACCGCGCGCTCGCCCGCCGCGGCTCCTTCTTCCTCAACATCGGCGGCCGGCCGCAGGACCCGTGGATCCCGTGGGACGTCGCGCGCGAGGTCGGCCGGCGCTTCGTCCTCCAGAACGTCATCCACTGGGTGAAGTCGATCGCGATCGACCGGGCGTTCGTCGGCCGCGCGGTGGGGCTCGACCGCGACCTCGCGCTCGGGCACTACAAGCCGCTGCGCTCCGAGCGGTACCTCCACGGGGCGCACGAGTACGTCTTCCACTTCTCCCGGCGGGGGGACGTCCCGATCGACCGGCTCGCGGTGGGCGTCCCGTACCAGGACAAGTCGAACGTCGCCCGGTGGCCCGGCGCGGGCCGGGACCGACGCTGCCGCGGCAATACCTGGTTCCTCCCGTACTCCACCATCCGGGAGCGCGCGCGGGACCGACCGCATCCCGCGACGTTCCCGCCCGAGCTCGCCGACCGGTGCTACCGCCTCCACGGCGTCGGCCGGATCCGCCTCGCGGTCGACCCGTTCGTGGGGATCGGCTCGAGCGCCGTGGCGGCGGCGCGCCTCGGGCTCGACTTCGTCGGCTTCGACCTCGACCGGGAGTACCTCCGCGTCGCGGCCGAGCGGGTCCGCCGGGAGCGCCCCGGGAGGGCGCCCGTCCCCCGGCCTACGGGCTCTCGGAGTCGCCGGTCGCCGGCGCCGACCACTCGCGCATCGGCTTCCGGTTGACCCCGGCGGCGCTCGCGAGGGCGTTCTTCGTTCCCTCGCGGGCCTTGTGGCCGGCGCTGACGAAGGCGTCGCGGGTCGCGGCCCCGGCGCGCGAGGCGCCCGAGCCGATGGCGATCCCCGCGTTCGCGAGGTGGGAGGGGATCCGGCGGACCTCCTCGTCCATCGCCTTCCCGAGGTTGGCGAAATCGTCCTGGATGTCGAGGGCGAGGTACTTCGCCTCCTTCGCGGTCGTGTGGCCGAACCGCTCGATCTTGCGGTCGAGGTCGGAGAACTCCGACGCGAAGTCGCGGCCGATCCCTCCGGCCGCGCGCCGCATCTCGGCGAGGTGCTGACGGAACTGGGCTTCCTGCTGGGTGTCGCTCACGGGCTCACCGGCGGAGGAAACCCGGGGCCCGTCAGATAAAGGTTGACGGCCACTCGCAGCGGGGGTCAGCCGCCCATTCGCCGGTCGGCGCGCCGCCGGCGGGCGCCCGGGGCACGGCTGGGGAGAGGGGTCGGCGGGGTCGGGGCCGGCGTGGCGACGCGACGCTCCGTCTCCGTCCCGCGGGCCCACCGGACGAGGAGCTCGACCCCGAGGCGCGTCGGGTCGGTGACGACCATCTCGCCCGATAGGGTGCGCGCGATCGAGCGGGCGGCGACCTCGTACTCGGGGTGGTCGCTCTTGAGGAGGATGACGGTGGAACGGAGCGCCGTGACGGTCGCGAGCTCCCGGGCCCGGTCGAGCGTGCGCTCCATCGCGACGTCGAGCTGCCCGGAACGGACCCGGCCGTCCTCGCCGGTGTACGCCTCCGGGAGTCCGTCGGTGATCAGGTACAGCTCCCGCCGGGAGGCGCGGGACGAGCGCAGGAGGAGATGCGCCGCGCGCAGGGCTTCCGAGGTGTTCGTGAACGCGCCCGCCCGGCACTCCCACAGCTCGACCAGGTCGAGCACCTGGACCTCGTTGTCGAAGGCGAAGACGTCGATCGTCGCGTCGGGGTACCGCTTCCGGATCGCGACGTAGAGCGCGAGCAGGGCCTTCTTCGCCGCGTCGAGCTTGCCGCCCTCGCTCATGCTGCCCGAGCGGTCGAAGGCGAGGACGACGTGGACCCGCTCGCTCGTCACCTCGCGGTAGACGTAGCTCGTCCCCTCGTCGATGTGGCGCTGCCCGGCGAGCCGGGCCGCGAGCAACGAGCTCGGGAGGTCGAGTCGGGCGACCTCCTCGGGCCGGCGCAACCGGGCCTTCTCGTAGACGCCGGTCGAGCCGCCGCCGCGCAGCGAGAGCCGCACGTCCCCGGGGAGCTTGTGGCTCTCCTCCTCGAGGAGGAGGCGCGCGAACCGTTCGACGAGGCCGTAGGTAACGACGAGCTCACCGGCCCGCTCCGCGACGAACCCGCGCTCCTTGAGCTCCCGCTCGACCCTTCGCTCCTCGCCGGCCCGGACGCGGGACTCGGTATCGGCTTCGGCGCGACGCGCCGCCTCCTTCCGCTCCTCCTCGAGGGCGCGCCGCTGCGCCTCGGCGGCGCGTCGCTTCTCCTCCGCCGCCCGTTCGAGCTCGCGCTCCCGGCTCCGGAGCGAGTCGGCCACCGACTCGCGGAGCTCGTCCCTCTGAGGCCCGGAGAGGCGCGCGAGCGCGTCGCCCAGCTCCGACGCGCCGAGGGAGCGGCCGCCGGGGGTGGCGACGGCGATCGGCACCGTCCGCTCGGCGCGGACCGGCGGGGCGGTCGACTTCCCCCCGAAGAGGCGGCGAAGCCAGGCGACGAACCGGGCGAACGCGGCCCGGATCCGGGCGAGGATCCCGGGGGGAGGCGGCGGCCGGTTCCACGACGCGCTCGGCAGGAGGAGGGCGCTGCCCACGTCGTCGAACAGGTCGGCGGGCAGCCGGGACCAGTCGATCGCCCGGGCGGCCTTCAGGCGTCCCTCGAGCTCGGCGATCCGCCGGGCGACCTCCTCGTCGCTCCGGTGGCTCACGCGGTCGAGCTCGGCGGCGCGCCGGTCGTACTCCTCCCCGATCCGGGTGACGCGTCGGGCGGCCTGGCGTCGGAGCCGCTCGCGCAGGCGGGCGAGCCGGTCGGCGAGCGTGGGGTCTCGCCCCGCCGCTTCCCGGACGAGGCGCCGGGCCCCGTCGATCCCTTCCTCGGCGAGCGCGCGGATCAAGGCGTCACGGTCGACGGCGTCGAGGAGGTCGTCGGAGACGACGTCGTCGACGTACTCCGCGCAGTCGGGGAGCTCGATCGCGTCGCTAGAGGGGGGCGTCGTCGTCGTCCTCGTCCTTGCAGGTGAAGAGCGAGTGCTCCTCGAGGATCCGGAAGACGTTCGCGGCGACGTCGAGCGAGGCGAGCGCGGCCGGCGGGTGCTCGCGGTCGCTCACGTACTGGGCGAAGATCCGGAACTTCGGGAAGATCGTCGCGTCCGTCGCGGCCTGGGTCCGGAGCTGCGCGTCGTCCTTGAGGCGACGGCCCTCGCCGATCAGCGCCTGCGCGTCGGCGGCGTTCTCCTTCAGCACGCCGCGATAGAAACGGCACCAGTAGACCCCCGCGCTCCGCTTGAGCGACGGGTCGAGGTACTGGTCGATGAACTCCGAGACCCGTTTCTCGTTCTGCCGGAACGAGTCGCCGCTGCGGGCCCGGATCCGGCCCCGCATCGCGTGGACGAGGCCGGCCTTCAGGTCGGCGCCGGTCGGGACGGCGTGGCCGGCGAGGATCCCGATCGCGGCCGTCCGCGACGCGACGTCGAGCAACGTTCGGTTCGAACCGACCTCCCCGATGTCGGGGTTGTCCTCGCTCATCCGCAGGCGCCAGGCCTCGATGACGCGCACCCCGGCGTCGCTCAAGACCTCGGGGACGTACTCGGTCGGGTCGTCGCTCCGCCCGAGGGCGACGATGCGGCGGTTGTCGGCGTGCCGCTCGTTGTACCCGATGTGCAGGCTCGTGAGGCGGTCGGAGAGCGGGTCGTTGATGTTGTCGAGGTCCGAGAGGTTCGACGTGCAGACGGCGACGAAGAGGCCCGGGAACGTCTCCCGGGATTTCGACGGGGTGACGGTTCCCTCCTGGAGCGCCTGGAGCAG
>JASHVA010000197.1 GCA_030039715.1 Thermoplasmata archaeon
GTCGGGCGGTGGGCGGGGATCCCGACGAACCTCGCGCTCCGCGACATGGACACGTGCCTCCAGTACCGGATGACGAACGTCGACTGCGACACGCGCTACTGCGACTTCTACCTCGGGAAGGTCGCCCCGGGCGGCTACGTCTGGGTCTTCCCGAAGGACGACGGGCTCGCGAACGTCGGGATCGGCGTCCAGGTCAGCCAGGTGAAGACGACCGCCGAGGCGCGCAAGTACCTCGACGACTGGATCGAGAAGCACCCCGGCTACGCGAAGGGGAAGAAGATCGACATGGTCGGCGGCGGCGTCTCGATCTCCCCGCCGCTCAAGCAGACGGTCACGGACGGCCTCATGCTCGTCGGCGACGCCGCGCGGATGATCGACCCGCTCACGGGCGGCGGGATCGCGAACGGCTGCATCGCGGGGAAGATCTGCGGCGAGGTCGCCGCGAAGGCGGTCCAGGTCGGCGACTCCTCGGCGGCGTTCCTGCAGGCGTACGAGAAGGGCTGGCGGGCCCGTCTCGAGGAGAAGCTGTACCGCAACTGGCTCGCGAAGGAGAAGCTCTGCACGATCTCGGACGCGACGTTCGACAAGATCGTCGACGCGCTCCAGGGCGTCCACCTCCAGAAGCTCTCGGTGCACAACATCCTGAAGGCCGTCCACGACAAGTACCCCGAAGTGACGAAGGAGTTCGAGGCGTTCCTCTAGGGCGCCCCGAATCGCCGACGATGCCCGGCGCACCGAACCGACCCCCCGAGACGACCCCCGCCCCCCCGCCGGTCGCCCCGGTGGCCGAGCCGCCCGACCGCCGCCCGCTCCGCCGGCTCGCCCCGTCGCGCGTCGCGCTCCTCCTCGACCTCTGGAAGGGCGCGCCGAGCCCGGAGCTCGTCGTCCCGTTCGACAAGGCCGAGGCCGCGTTCGCCGCCGGCGACTTCCCGACCGCGACGAACTCCCTCGATCTCCTCGCCGTCAAGTTCGCCGAGCCGCGCTGGCCGACGCTCCCCGAGCCGTTCCGGAACCTCCGGGTACCGATCCCGGCGCCGATGCCGCCGCACTGGGACCCCGAGCACGACCTCGCTCCGCCCGAGAAGGAGGCCCGACGGGCCCGCCGCGAGGCGGAGCAGCAGCTCGCGCTCGCCGGCGGCACCCTGACCTGGGCGGCCGGCCACGGCGTCGACCTCGCCGACGTGGCGCCCGGGGTCGAGGAGGCGAAGGCGATCCTCGCGGCCGAGGGACCGGTCGCCGGCTTCTACGAGCGGGTCGACCGCGTCTGGGACGCCGTGCGCGCCCGCGTGCCGCGACCGAAGGCGGCAAGCGCGCGCCCGACGCCGCCGGCGGCCGCCGCGCCGGCCGAGGCCGGCGAGGCCTGAACGCTCCGTGCCGGACGACGAGCCGAATCCCCGCCGCCGCGCCCGGGTCGTGCGCGGCGAGGGCGAGGTCACCGAGTGGCCGCGCGGGCTCGCGAGCTACGTACCGCGCGGTCCGAAGGACGCGACCCCGTCCCCCGAGGAGGACCGAACGGCGAACCGGCTCCAGCTCGCCGCCCGGCTCCTGGGCCTCCTCCAGGCCCGCGGCGAGGACGTGACGCACGAGATCGACGCGCTGCGGGACGCCGAATCGACGTTCGCCCGGGGGGAGCGGAGCTCCGCCGCCCGCCAGGTCGACGGGATCCTGGCCCGTATCGGCGCGCGGAGCGACGAGGGAACGACCCCCGCGCGGACACCTTAAGCGCGGGCGGACGTCTCCGACCCCGCCATGCCTCCGCCGCGGTTCGGTACCTTTTCGATCGTGGCCCACGACTCCGCGACCGGGAGCTGGGGCGTCGCCGTCCAGTCCCGGTTCGTCGCGGTCGGCGCGGTCGTTCCGTGGGCCGAGGTCGGGGTCGGGGCGGTCGCCACGCAGGCCGCGGCGAACCCGCGGTACGGCCCGGAAGGTCTCGCCCTCCTCCGCACCGGCGTCGGCGCCGCCGAGGCGGTCCGGCGCCTGACCGAGGCCGACCCCGGCCGCGACGAGCGGCAGCTCGGCGTCGTCGACGCGAAGGGCAGCGCGGCCGCGTACACGGGGAAGAAGTGCATGGACTGGGCCGGCCACGAGGTCGGCGACGGCTTCGCCTGCCAGGGGAACATCCTCTTCGGACCGGCGGTCGTCCGCGCGATGGCGCGGGCGTACGAGTCGACGAGCGGCGACGTCCTCGACCGGCTGCTCTCGGCGCTCGCCGCCGGCCAGCGCGAGGGCGGCGACCGGCGCGGCATGCAGTCCGCCGCGCTCCTCGTGGTGAAGAAGGCCGCGGGCTACGGCGAGAGCGACCGGTGGGTCGACCTGCGGGTCGACGACCATCCTTCGCCGATCGAGGAACTGAAGCGGCTCTTCAAGGTCTACGACCTCACGATGCTGAGCCGGGAGGACCCGGCGACGCTCCTTCCCATCGACGGGGAGGTCGCCCGCGCGCTCCAGCACGACCTCGCCGTGCTCGGCTACTACTCCGGCCGGTTCACGGGCAGCTGGGACGAGGCGAGCCGGACCGCCTTCGCCCGCTTCGTCGGCGAGCACAA
>JASHVA010000032.1 GCA_030039715.1 Thermoplasmata archaeon
TGGTCCCGGCAGTAGTCGCGGACCGGATCGGCCTCGTCCCGGTCGAAGAGGTTGTACCGGACCTGATTGACCGCGATCCGGGTCTCGGAGAGGCCCTTCGCCGCGGCCTCGAGGTCTTCGACCGAGAAGTTCGAGACACCGATCGCCCCGACCTTCCCCTCCTTCCACAGCGACTCGAGGGCCCCGAGCGTGTCGGCAAGCGAAACGTGCGGGTCGGGGGCGTGGACGAGATAGAGGTCGACCGACCGGCGGCCGAGACGCTCGAGCGAGCTCACCAGGCTCGCGCGGACCTGGGACGGTCGGAGATGCTCCCAGGAGACCTTCGTCACGACGTAGGCGTCCGGCGCCCCGCCCGCGCTCCGGCTCAGCACCTCTCCGAGCAGGCGCTCCGACCGGCCGCTGCCGTACACCTCGGCCGTGTCGAACCAGCGGAACCCGAGCTCCCAGGCGCGGCCGATGGTGGCCTTCGTCCGCGCTTCGTCCTCGGGCCCCCAACGGCCCAGGCCCCAGAGTCCCACTCCGAGCGCGGGATGCGGCTTCGGCGCACCGGGGATCGGGATCGCGGCGATCGTTTCCGGCTCGGGCGCTCGAGGCTTCTTCGGCTTCGCCGGGCCCGTTCGGGACTTCGCCGTCATGTCGACGTGACGCCCGAAGCGTCCGGCTTCATGTGCTCGTCGATGCGCCGGATCCGCTCTTCGAGCTCGCGGGCCTTCTCCTCGGTCTCCCGGACGAGCTCGGGCGGGGCCCGCGCGCGGAAGCCCGCGTCGGCGAGACGCTGCCGGGTCTTCGCGAGGAGGCCCCCGAGCTTCTGCCGCTCGCGGGCCAATGCTTCCGCGGCGGCCGGCGTCTCGGCCGGTCGGACGAGGTAGCACTCCCCGAGCGGCGCGACCCGGCTTCCGACACCCTCGGGAGTCGGCGCGTCCGCCGCGAGCAGTTCCAGCGGCGCGACCCGGGCGAGCCGCGCGATCGTCGCGCGCTCGCCCGAGAGGACCCAGGCGACCTCGGGGCCCGACGGACGGATCCACGCCGGGGTCACGGCCGCCGCCGCCACCCCTTCCTCGGCCCGCAGGTTCCGCAAGAGACGGATCGCCTCGAGCACGCTCTCCATCGCGAGCTCGGCCGCCGGGTCGCTCGGCGCCTCGGCGGGCGACGGCCACGTCGCCGTCGCCAGGAGTTCGCCGTCGTGCGGGAGAGCGTGCCAGAGTTCCTCGGTCACGTGCGGGGCGAACGGATGGAGCCGGCGGAGGCTCCGTTCGACCACGAAGAGAAGGGTCGCCCGCGTCTCGCGCGCGAGGGCTTCCCCGCGGGCGCCCGAGAGCGCTTCCTTCGAGATCTCGACGTACCGGTCCGCGAGGTCGTGCCAGAGGAACGAGTGGAGCGCCGTGGCCGCGCGCGTCGGCTCGAACTCCGAGAGCGCCGCGTCGACCTCCTCCGCGACCCGGCGGTACCGCGAGAGGATCCACCGGTTCTCGAGCGCGCTCGCTCCCGAGAGCGCGGGGGCGGCCGCGACCGGGCCGGTCCCGGCCGGCACGTGGCCGAGCGAGAACCGGGCGAGGTTCCAGACCTTGGTGAGGAAGTTGCGCGCGCCGTCGAGCGCGGCGGCCCCGAACGGACCGTCCTCCGTCGCCGGCGTGGGGAAGACGAGCGCGAAGCGCATCGCGTCCGCGCCCCGGTCCCGGATCACGTCGAGCGGGTCGGGGGAGTTCCCGAGGTGCTTCGACATGCGGTGCCCCGCTTCGTCCTGCAGCATACCGGTGAAGAAGACGTCGGAGAACGGTTGCTTCCCCGTGAAGCGGAAGCCGGACATCATCATCCGCGCGACCCAGAAGAACATGATGTCGCGGCCGGTGACGAGCAGGTCGGTCGGATAGTACGCGGCGAGGTCCGCGGTCTCTTCGGGCCAGCCGAGCGCCGCGAACGGCCAGAGCCAGGAGGTGAACCACGTGTCGAGCACGTCCGGGTCGGGTGCGAGCTCCGTCGAGCCGCACCGCTCGCACCGGGTCACGGTCTCGAGCGCGACGTTCGCCTGCCCGCAGGCGCGGCAGTGCTCGACCGGGACCGGATGGCCCCAGAGCACCTGGCGCGAGATGCACCAGTCCTGGATCCCCTCCATCCACCGGAAGAACGTGAGCGTCCAACGGTCCGGATGGATCCGGATCTCGCCGGCACGGACCGCCGCCACCACCGGAGCGGCCAGCGGCGCCATCCGGACGAACCACTGCGTGGAGAGGCGCGGCTCGATGACCGCGTCCGAGCGCTCCGAGCGGCCGACGGAGTGGCGATACTTCTCCGAGCGGACCAGCAGGCCCTCGCGCTCGAGCTCCTCGGCCGCCCGCGCGCGCGCCGCTTCCCGGTCGAGGCCGTGGTACTCCCGCGGCACCCACGGACCCGCGAGCCGGGCGGAGTCGTCGAAGATCTCGGTCGGCTCCGCGAGGTCCGGGTGCCGTCCGGCGATCTCGCGGTCGGTCGGGTCGTGCCGGGGAGTGATCTTGAGCGCGCCGGCCCCGAACGCGGGGTCGACCGCGGCGTCGGCGATCACGGGCACCCGGCGATGGGCGAGCGGGACGATCACGAACCGCCCGATCGCGTCGCGGTACCGCTCGTCGTCCGGATGGACCGCGACCGCGACGTCCCCGAAGACCGTCTCGGGCCGGACGGTGGCGACCTCGATGCCCCCGAGCGTCCCGTCCGCCCAGGCGTACCGGAGCCGGTAGAGCGTCGCCTCCTCCTCCCGGTGCTTCACCTCGAGGTCGGAGATCGCGGTTCGGAGCCGCGGGTCCCAGTTCACCATCCGCTCGCCCCGGTAGATCAAGCCGTCCCGGTAGAGCGCCGCGAACGCCCGGCGGGTCGCCCGAGCGCTGGCGGCGTCCTTCGTGTATCGGTAGCGGCTCCAGTCGACCGAGAATCCACCCGCGCGCGTCTGCTCCCCGATGCGGCGCTCGTGCTCCTCCCGCCACCGCTCGACGTGCGCGAGGGCCTCCTCCCGAGGCAGCTCCTCGAACCGGACGCCCTGCTTCGCCAGCCGCCGGCGGACCTCCACCTGGGT